>NZ_LBKA01000237.1:0-94479 GCF_028128955.1 Bradyrhizobium sp. CCBAU 11386 | reverse complement strand
CTTGGCAGGTGGCTACGACATCATCAGAATGAACAACCCGTATCTCGAGTCTGCAGACTTGAGAAGCGAGTATGGAACGCTTTGGACAGAATGCGCCAGAGAACAGGCGCGTATGTGGCGCATCAAGAATGAGCTCGGAGAGGGGGCGCAGATCAATCCAGGCCTTCTGACGGACGTGCCGATAACACAATCGACGATTGTGGAAATTGTCACTGCGGAAACGGAATATCTGAAGATCAAGCAGAGCGACTACCAACGGGAAAAGGCCTTTCTTGAGCGCGGCGTCCGACAGGGAGACGAGGAGGTCCGCGTGCTGTCATATCAGCAGAAGGAGGCAGAGGGGTTTCAGTCGGACCTCGAGGACCTTCAGAAAACATCCGATCTCTTCGGCAAGGGCTCTTTGACCAGCTCTCGCGTTACGGATGCGCGTCGCGCGGTGCTGCTTTCATCAACACGAAAGCGCAAGCGAAGATGCCGAGTTGCAGCCGGGTGACGCCGTCGAGATCACACTGCAATACCAGGATGGTCCTGACATCCTCCCCAAAGGTTAAGTAGTGCCCCGTCGGGGATAGCCCAGAACGACGTGGCGAGGGACGATTCGCAGGGGGCGGGAGGAGGTGACGTACCGGCATCTAGGCCGGCATCGCACTGTTGAGGCAGTAGGGCAGGTATTGCTGACGATCCTATTGACCGGAGGTGCTGGTTACATCGGGGCCCACGTCTGTATCGCGTTGCTGGACGCATTCCGTCGCCGGGCGCCGAAGGGTCTGGCCGCATGAGCGGGTTCGGGGCGAGCCATGACGGCAAGCATACCGCCCATCAGAGGTAGCTCGTAATGACCCGAAATCTCCAAGCCGCAGAGCGAGGCTGCAGGTAAGATGCTGGTCGCGTGGGGATTTGCGATGCCACACTATCGTGCATTCGTTCTGGACGAACACGGCCAGTTGGGGGGTGTGGTCAACCTTCACTGCCCCGACGACGCGTCCGCAACCGAGCGGGCCGGGCGTTTGGCGGATGGCCATGAGGTTCAGCTCTGGCGCCTGGTCGCCGAGCTCAAATTTAGCGACCCGCGGCACCGACCCAAGCGGCGGCGGGGCTCGCGCGCGCCAATGCATTAATCGATTGACGCTTGCGTTCGTCCCGCACGCGGCTCGCGCTGTCTTCGACAGCTTGCGTGCGCATCGACCGCGACATTATCGAATCCGAACCACACCGGCGCGCGGAGCGGGCGGTCATGCATGCCGATAGAAGATGCTGGTAAGCGGAGGTGGTCCGCACGCCATACCAATGACTCGACCGATCACTCGAAGGCTGAGCTAAAATAGCGATCCAGAACGGAAATCCCACGCCACAGACCCTGGGCTTCGAGCCCTGACTCTGCGACTTCATGGCGTGGACGCTGAGTCCGACCAGGTCCGTGATCAACGCGGGCGAACTGAGATCGGCTTCGGCGCGATGCCTGAGTTCGGAATTCAGGGTCGCACTCACGCCGAACTCGGCGCTCGGCCGTTTCGTCACATGATGGCGTTACTGATCGCCTCGCATCAGGGAAGTCGCCAAAACTGCCGCCGCGCCACGCCGCGATGGGACCGTTCGCGCGACGGTAGCCGTTTTCCGAGTCCCTGCAACTACTTGTAGAACCGTGCCGCGGCGTGGCTCCCTTGGTCTACGCCCTTGCGGAGCAGGCCGTCGATACGGGGTACCACGACGTGGTTGGAGCGAGAAACCAATGGCGGCGGCTCGTTGAGCTGCTCCATTTCGGAGATCGCCTCGATGGGCTTGGTGATCCCTCTGCCCGCATCGGCGGCTGAGGGGGCGTGATCGTTTGCCGGCCGTACCAGCGACCCATGGTTCATTCCCCAGATCGCGGCCTGTGTCCGGTTCTGGACCCTGATCTTGCGCAGGATCGCCTTGACGTGAACCTTCACGGTGGCCTCGGCGATATTGATCTTTCTGGCAACGCACTTGTTGGAGTCGCCCTCGATCAGGCAGGATAGAATGACCTTCTCTCGCGGAGAGAGCTGCGGCAAGATCGCGTCGTCCGCAGCCGCGAGGATGGTTTGTCTGCATTCGCCGGGCTCCGCCGTTTCCGGCTCGCGGTCGCGACCGGCATCAAGGGCGAATGACAGGAATGCAGGCGGGAAGACGGTCTCGCCCATCGTCACGAGCTCGACGGACTTGATGAACGCGTCGCACGAATTGACGTTCACGAAGTATCCGTTGGCCCCTGCTCGAAATGCCGAGGCAAGATCGACTGGCCGATAATTGTCGGACACGATCGCTATGCGCGCGTCCGGGTAGCGATCTTTCACAAATCCGATTTGTTCAATCGCGACATTGAAGCCATCGCCCGTATGGACGATGAGGAACATCAGTTTCTCTGCTTGAAGTGAACTCGGCAACTCCTCGGGGCTCGACGCCGAGACCGGGATGTGAAAATTTGCCGCGTGCAGGATTTTAGCAATGCCTTCTCTAATCAAAACGTTCTTTCCAATAAGAACGGTCTCGCAAGACTGCCGCCTCCTCATTTTACCCTCCAGCCTACTACGCAATGACACAACAGCGATGGGCGGTTGAACTCAATTGTTTTTCCTTGGTCCTCGACGCACGAACGAACCCTTGTCGTTCGTTTGATCGTTCTGTTCGTTTGATCGTTCTCCCTCGAATTGTGGTCTCTAGATATCTCGACTTGTGGTCTTCATATATATATTGAGCTACCTCGATCGTGTTCCTCCGTTCTTTGCTTGGTGGGTTTTCGATCAATCCATCTTGTTTAGGCATTTAGGAATGTTAGATGCGAATTTGCGATCGCCCTATATACCGTTCGTTATAGATGCGGGACTGCGTATACCCGTGAAATTGCGGTGCAAAAAACTGCCTTCTGGCGCAGCCTCTGCGTGAATTAGATGACGATGTTCATTCAACATTGAAAGATTTTTTTGGTTGTTTTTGTTCGCCGATGCTATGTCTGCGCGAACGCACTCTGCGAGCGAGTTAACGGTGCGGCATATATTGAACGTTGCGGAAATATCGAAGGTGTGCGCCGCTAAGGATTACGCCGTTAGACGGACTGGATGGGCGCGGAGGCTTGCCCGTCCCCGTCAGATCACCGGAGTCTTACGGGCATTCGCGTTGCATCGCTGTGTTAGGGTCCGGGAATCGAACGGAGCAGTGCGCCGATTAACCTAAGTATTGCGCTGCGATACCAACATTGCTTGTATGCTATATGGTGCGGGTGGAAACAGAAGAAGGTGCGCGGAGTTTATATTGGGGGGCGACTGGCTGAGGAGCGCGCAATGCGACGTGTCAGTGTAGTCATTGCAGACCGGCATCCGGTGGTCTTGGAGGGGCTGAGCAAGGTGCTGGGTGCTGCAGCCGATTTCAATATCGTTGCATCTTGTAACGACGCCGCAAGCTGCATCGAAGCGATCCGGAGCTTGGCGCCCGATATGGCGATTGTCGATCCCGCAATGCCCGAGCTCGCCGCTGCAAGAATTCTTTCGACCGTCAATTCAGAAAATCGTTCGACGCATTTGGTGTTTTTCGTCTCGAGTGAGGATTGCGAACTGGTGTTCTCGGCGACGCCCGTGACCTGTAGCATCATTCTGAGAGATACCGATTCCGAGGCTCTGGTGCAGTCGTTGCGGCACATCGCCAATGGCCACAACGTGCTGCCATCGACCCCATCCGAGTCGATCGTGTCGCGCGAGCAGGGCGCGAATTCGGAGAACGGGCTGACAGCGCTGACGGAACGCGAGCGTCAGATCATGCGTCTGGTCTCCGAAGGATTGTCGAACAAGGAAATCGGGCGGCGGTTGAACACGACCGACGGCACCATCAAGGTGCACCTTCACAACATCTTCCAAAAACTTGAAATCAGCAATCGGACGGTGCTCGCGGCCCTCGCCATCTCGCAACATGATCGCGCGACCGCCCCGCGGGAGAAGGCTTCGCAGCCCGGATTGAGTCCGACGAGTGGCGAGCGCTGAGAAGAGCCTCACGCGCCATCGGGGAGCCGCAACTCCGGATCAGCATCGGCGCGGCCAGTGATCGAAGTACGTCTGTCACGGCGAAGCCCCGGCAGCGCAGTGGATCAGGCTGGGCGGGCAGCTTTAAGGGCTGGAGACGGCTTTCAAGTGCCGCTTGACGGGCGAGGTCAATGTCCGGGGAGCTAGATGGGGTAGTCCGTCAGGACTGCCGGCTGATCCATAATCGCAGCCAAGGTAGCGGGATGGAAGTGCAATAGTTCGTCATCTGCAGCTCTGGGCCGATCGCGGTTTGTCCGTTGTCGGGTAAAACGAAGTCGCGGGCAACAGATCGGCTCCAGATGCGATCGCAGTGGTGTAGCGGTATGCTGACTGGATATCGGTACATCTGGAGCGGCGGCCCTGGCCCTTCCTGCCCCGCCCCCAGTGGTCAGGGCCGTTTCTCTGTAGCCGGCCTGCCGCCAGGACTGAAACGCTTTGGTTGAGCTGAAAGCGAGTGCGCGAGCGCATCTCGATGTCCCTTCTGTTTCACCGCGCCGTCGAGGACATGGAAATCTGGAGCGCGACCGGCGAGGGCTTTTCCTTTGTGATCACGTATGAGACCCCTGCCGGTGCCGGCTTTCATGGACGTGCCGGCTATGTGGCGTCGTGGCGGCCGCTCTATCGGGGCAACGGCGCGATCAAGATCGGCGGTTCGGCCTTTTCAACCTTCGCGGAGGCGGAGAAGGCCTGCAACACGATGCTTGAATATCTGAAGGGGCTGTCGCCGAAATGAAGTGTCCAGCCTGCCGTCAGGCGAGGTCGACTTCGAGCACCTTTGAGCCGAAAGGAGAGGTCGCCCTCGACGGCGGATGCCCGCTTCCCGGCGCTCAGGCCGTGTTACCGGCGTCGACCGTCACCACGGTGCCGGTGATGTTCCCGCCGCCTTCGCCGAGAAGATATTCGACCACGGAAGCGACGTCGTCGGCTTCGGGCAGGTGGCGCAATGCGCTGCGGCGAGCGATGCGTCGGCGACCTTCGTCGTCCAGGGACCTGGTCAATTCCGTATCGATGAAGCCGGGCGCGACTGCGTTCACTGTGATGCCGACCCTGCCAACTTCTCGGGCCAGCGAGCGGGTGAAGCCGACAACCGCGGCCTTGGACGCGGCATACACGGACAAGCCGCTGTGGCCGGTCGAGGCGACGATAGAGGAAATGTTGACGATCCGCCCCGCGCCGTCGGCCATCATATGGCGCGCCACGTATTTGGTCAGGATCATGGGCGACAATACGTTCAAGCGAATCAAGGCCTCGATATCGGAATTGTGCATGATCGCCAGCAACCCGTCGGGACCGACCCCGGCATTGTTGACGAGGCCGTAGATCGCGCCGAATTCGTCGCGCATCGATTTTGCGAAGGCCGGGATCGCAGTGGTCGCCGCAAGGTCGCAGGCGCGGAAATGCAGGCGTCGTTGGGCTTCGCGGACTGCAGCCGCAAGCTCCTCGCTCTCGCGGCGCGCGACGGCGATCACATTATACTCGCCGGACGCGGCGAGCCTGCGCGCAATGGCAAGACCTATACCACGGCTGCCGCCGGTGACGATGACGTTACGCATCGGTGCGTGCCAGTTTTCCCGCTGCGGTGACGTCGAGCCGCTCGACGAAGGGGATCACCGCAGGCACCTTCCATGCAGCCAGGCAATCTTTGCACCGACCGAGAATTTCCGTGCGAATCGCCTCGTGGCGCTCTGCATTGGTGCCGTTGGTGAGGATGACGTCGGCGACCACAATGGCGCCGGTGATCGGGCTCCTGCGCGACCGCGCGCGCGACATCTGGACTGACGCGTGCCGGTTGATCACTGCTTCCACCTCCTCCGGATGCACCTTCAGCCCGCCGATGTTGATAATGCCGCCTCGCCGGCCGACGAAGTGGTATCGTTCGCCGCGCAGCTCAATCATGTCGCCGGTATCGACGAAGCCCTCGGTGTCGGCGAGCGGCGGAGCATCGGCGCCGACATAGGAGCGCGCGGTACGCTTGGAACGGATCCGCAGTGAGCCGTCGACCACCTTCATCTCGACGCCGGCGTGATTCTGCCCGATCAGGCGGGCAGGAAACCCCTTGCGCCCATCGTCCACGCTGAAACCGACGCCCGCCTCGGTCGAGGCATAGGCGTGCCCGATCGACGCATGCGGAAATGCTCTGGCCAGGCCGTCCAGCACCGCCTGGTCAGCGATTTCGCCCGACAGGCGGACATAGTCCGGCGCGAAATTGGCGGACGCGCCGCTCATCAGGAGCTTGCGCCAGTGCGACGGCGTCCCTGAGATGTGGGTGACGCCGCCCGCGCGCAGCCGCGCCACATGGGCGGCAATGGCTTCCCCGGGCTCCGAAAGCACCATCGATCCGCCGCCGATCACGGCCCGCAGGAAAATCTGCAAGCCGCCATAGCGGCGGATGTCGTAGAACGTCGCCCAGGTTGCGTTCCGGTGGCGCGCGGGCCCCTCGGCGATGATCGCGCCAGCGAGCCCATCAAGCGTATGCCGGACAATCTTCGGCAGTCCTGATGTCCCCGAGGTCAGCATCAGCCACTCGGTCGTGCGATCGACCTCCGATCCCATGGCGCTCCGCCCAGGCAGGTCGACGCCGATAACGACGTACTTGCCAGCGCCACTGCGGTGCAAAAACCGATCGGTGACGATGGTGTCGATATCGGCCTGCTCGAGCAGGACCTCCAGGCGATCCCAATCCAGGTCGGGCGGGCATAGGAGCATGCGGCGGGCGACGCCGTCGAGCTCGATCATGGCAAGCGCGGACAGCAGCTGTCCCGACGTCGCAAGCAGCACCGAGCGGCCGGACAGTTCGGACGATCTGTCAGCCAGGCAGCTGTACTGGATCATGTCGGTCAGCGATACACTGTGCCGGGCATCGGAAATCGTGCGGCCCTTCGGCCCTTCGCCGAGATATTGGCGCAGCGCGATGATGTCAGGCAGGGACATTCTCGTAGGCTCTGACAAACTCACCGAGGGTAGACGGGAAGGCTGCGTCCTCGGCGACAGTGAAGGGATCGATACCGAGCTCGTCCTCCAACCGCGCAACCAGGATGGCGAATGCCAGCGAATCGAACCCGGTTTCGTTCAGTGACAGATCGTCCTCAAGCGCGGGAAGCGTGACTTTCTGTTCTTCGGCGATCTGCTTCATCGCGGAGAAAATCGTCGATTTGACCGACATGGTACACCTCACATTTCGGCTTTCCGAGCCAGTGTTAGAGCCTGATTTCGCCCTCAACGATGCGCGCGTAGACGGCCCGGTCGATCGAACGATAGTCACCGGTCGCCGGATCACGCAGGAACAGCGGATCGTCCACCACCGAAGGATCGAATCCCTCGCGGATCAACCGCTGCTTCTGCTGCTTGAAGGTGTCGGTCGTCTCGAGCGCCCGGCACAACCTGACGAAGGCTGGAACTGCATAACGCGGCAGCCGATACGAAAGGTGTTCTCTGAATATTCCGAAATCGAAATCTCGGTCGACCACCGACGCCGCCATGCCGGCGCGGCCATCGGCCCCGGACACCGCAACTCCATAGGTCGAGGCGTCGAGAACGCCGCGGCAGTCCCTGATTGCGTCGTTCACTTCGCTGGTCGCGACGTTCTCGCCCTTCCAGCGGAAGGTGTCGCCGACGCGGTCGATGAAGTGAAAGTACCCCTGCTCGTCGCGCAACATCAGATCACCGGTGCGAAACCAGGCATCGCCCACAGCGAAGACGTCGTGCAGAATCTTCTTCCTGGTCTCCTCGGGATCCGTGTAGCCCTCGAAAGGCCGGCCGTCGCGATCGCCACCACCGATACGTCCGACAGCCTCGCCGGTCTCGCCAGGTGCGCAGGCGATGCAGAGCCCTGCGGCGCTCCGGACTGGGCTGCCGCTGTCGGCATCGATCTTGACGATCGAGGCGGGAAAGCGATGCGCCAGAACCGGCGGGATCCGGCCGATCGCGCCCGGTTTTCCATCGACATTAAACAGCGAGAAATTGCCTTCGGTTGCGGCATAGAATTCGAGGATCTGCGGAATCGCGAACCGGTTGGCGAACGTCTCCCAGATGTCGCCGCGCAATCCGTTACCCACGGCCAGCCGCAGCCGGTGTCGCGCCTCTCGTTCAGACGCCGACCTGCAGCGCCGGCTTCAAGCTGAATTTCAGAGGCGCTTCGGACCAGATATTCCCCGTGGCATACGAAAAGATCCATGCGCAGACGATGACGCCCGTCGCCCACCTGTGCTGGTCCTCGGTATGGGCGGGGATCGCGGCTGCGGCGGTGGACCGGGCGCAGCTCTTCATCCGCAAGGCCGCCCGCGGATCGGGCGGCAACATGCCTCCCGGCGCGGCGCACTTCACCGCCGCCAAAATGAGCCTGACGAAATTGCGCGCCGTCATCGCCGCGAATCTCCAGTGCTTTGAAGCACGCGAAAGGGACGTGCGCGCGCTGTCGTCCCTTCTCAAGGTGGAGGCCTCCGAGCTCGCGGTTGCGACCGTCATGCACGCGATGCGCGCCTGCGGCCTGTCCGGATACCGCAACGACACCGACGTGAGTATCGGCCGCCACCTGCGTGACGTGCTTTCCGCTCCGATCATGATCAACAACGATCGCATCCTCGCCAGCATGGGTACCGCCACGCTGATGAGCACGGTTCCGGACTCTTTGTGCGATTGATCTTCTTCTGAAAAGGAAACGGCTGATGAACGTGGTCATTGTCGAAGCACCGGCGGACTCCACTCCGCCTCCAGCCGATCCGCTGGATCATCTTGCAGATGCGCTGTTCCACGAGATGGGCTCTCCCGGCGTCTATGGCCGCACCGCACTCTACGAAGACGTTGTGGAACGAATTGCGGCGGTGATCTCGCGGAATCGCGAGCCGAACACCGAGGTGCTGCGCTTCCCGCCCGTCATGAATCGCGCCCAGCTCGAGAGGTCGGGCTATCTGAAGAGCTTTCCCAATCTTCTCGGCTGCGTCTGTGGCTTGCACGGCATAGAAAGCGAGATCGACGCGGCGATCAGCCGCTTCGATGCCGGCGGCGACTGGACCGCATCGCTATCACCGGCCGATCTCGTGCTGTCGCCGGCAGCCTGCTATCCGGTCTATCCGATCGCGGCGAGCCGAGGGCCGGTGCCGGCAGCCGGCTGGAGCTTCGACGTGGCCGCCGACTGTTTCCGTCGCGAACCTTCGCGCCATCTCGACCGGCTGCAGTCCTTCAGGATGCGCGAATTCGTCTGCATCGGGAGCGCCGATCACGTCTCGGCGTTCCGGGACCGTTGGATGATACGCGCGCAGAAGATCGCCCGGGATCTCGGGCTGACCTTCAGGATCGACCATGCCAACGACCCGTTCTTCGGCCGGGTCGGGCAGATGATGGCGGTGAGCCAAAAGCAGCAGTCGCTGAAGTTCGAACTGCTGGTGCCTCTGCGCTCCGAGGAGCGACCGACCGCCTGCATGAGCTTCAACTACCACCGGGATCATTTCGGCACCACCTGGGGCATCGTCGATGCGGCCTGCGAGCCGGCCCACACTGCCTGCGTAGCCTTCGGAATGGACCGTCTCGCCGTCGCCATGTTCCATACGTCGCTCTCTGGCCGATCGCAGTGCGGGACCTGCTTGGCCTGGGGCAGACCGACCGCGGGGCACCGTCAGCATTGGAGGAGTTCCGATGCGCCAAGGAAGCCGGGAGCTAGCCCGGGATCGGAGAGCGGAAGGGTGCGCCTCCATGAGGAGAGAGACTCTCGCCGTTCACGGCGGCTTCGAAAGCGATCCGGCAACGAAAGCCGTTGCCGTGCCGATCTACCAGACGGCCTCGTATGCATTCGACAGCGCCGACCACGGAGCCGCGCTCTTCAACCTTGAAGTGGACGGCTTCCGCTACACCCGGATCGGCAATCCGACCAACGCCGTGCTGGAGAAGCGCGTCGCCGCCCTGGAAGGAGGCATCGAGGCACTCAGCGTGGCCTGTGGTCAGGCCGCGGTGAACTATGCGGTCGTGAACATCGCGGAGATGGGCTCCAACGTCGTCTCGGTTCCGCAGCTCTATGGCACCACGCATACGCTGTTCGCGCACATCCTGCCGAGGCAGGGCATTGCGGTCCGTTTTTCGGAAGACGACCGGCCGGAAAGCGTCGAAAGGCTGATCGACGACGATACGCGGGCGGTGTTCTGCGAGAGCGTCGGCAATCCGGCCGGAAACGTCTGCGACATCCAGGCGATGGCCGATGCCGCGCACAGGCACGGCGTCCCGCTCATCGTCGACAACACGGTGCCGACACCGATCCTGCTCAGGCCGATCGAATACGGCGCAGACATCGTCGTGGAGTCGCTGACGAAATTCATGGGCGGGCATGGCACTACGCTCGGTGGAGTCATCGTCGACGGCGGCAGATTCCCGTGGGCGGAGCATCGCCGGCGCTTCCCGATGATGAACGAGCCGGAGAAGTCCTACCACGGGCTGGTCTTTACCGAGCGCTACGGCGCGGCCGCCTACATTGCGCGTTGTCGCGCCGTCTCCCAGAGGACCACCGGCGCTGTCCTGGCGCCGATGAACGCTTTCCTGCTGCTCCAGGGCATTGAGACCGTCGCGCTCCGGATCTAGCGGCACGTCGAGAATGGCGCAAAGGTCGCGCAGTTCTTGCGCAACGACCGCCGTGTCGAGTGGGTGAATTATGCCGGCTTTCACGACAGCCCCTATTTCATGCTGACGCAGAAGTATCTAGGTGGTCGGGCGTGTTCGCTGCTGACTTTTGGCGTGGCGGGAGGCTTCGAGGCGGGCAAGCGGTTCTACGACGCGCTGAAGCTCTGCAAGCGGCTGGTCAATATTGGCGACGCGAAAACGCTCGCCTGCCACCCCGCATCGACAACGCACCGGCAAATGTCGGCCGAAGAACAGGACAGAGCCGGCGTGCGGCCCGAGATGATCAGGCTCAGCGTTGGAATTGAGCACATCGACGACATCGTCGCGGATCTCGATCAGGCCCTCTGCGCCGCGATTGACGTTTCGTCAACCATGAAGGCACTCGCATGACTGTCTTGATCGACGTAGATTCGCAGGAGCACCACCTCTTATCGAGAGCGCCGGGCGGAGGCGCCCACGCGACGGCGTCGCCAGGAAACCGGGCGGAGTGCCTCGACATCGGGCTCATCAACAACATGTCGGATGCTGCCTTGATGTCGACCGAGCGCCAGTTGTTCGACCTGCTGGCTGCGGCTGCGGGACGACTTTGCGTCAGGCTGCATTTCTATACGATGGAGGCGACCCCCCGTTCGGAATGGGGGCGCGATTACGTTCGTCGATACTACCGCGGCATCGACGATCTGCTGAACAGACGCCTGGATGGAGTGATCGTGACCGGCGCCGAACCCAGAGCCGCCAGTCTGACGGAAGAGCCATACTGGACCACCTTCGCCGCGATCACTGACTGGGCCCGGGAGAATACGGTTTCGTCGGTGTTTTCCTGTCTGGCCGTCCATGGGGCGGTCCTGCACCTGGACGGCGTTACGCGCCACAAGCTCCCCACCAAATGCTTCGGTGTCTTCGCTCAAACAAAGACGAGACATCATCCCTTGATGCAAGATGTGCCGAGGACCTTCCGAATTCCGCACGCCCGGTGGAACGAAGTACAGGAGGAGGATCTCTCGGACTGCGGATATTCGGTTCTCACCTGGTCGGCGGAGGCCGGCGTCGATTGCTTCGTCAAGCAGCAGAAGAACAGCCTTTTCGTCCATTTCCAGGGGCACCCGGAATACGAAACCCAGAGCCTGCTGGGTGAATATCGAAGGGATATGGGTCGCTTCCTCCGGGGAGAGAACGAGGTCTGTCCGACGATACCGACGGGCTATCTGAACGAGGGCGCGGAAGAGATGATGATCGCTTTCCGACAGAAAGCCCTTTCCGACAGAAACCCGGAGCTTTTTGCCGAGTTTCCAGTCGATCGGCTGACGAAGGACCTGCGCAACGTCTGGCATCTGCCGGCCCAGCGCATATACCGCAACTGGTTGCTGTACATGGTGTCGCAGCGCGCCGGACGCTCAAAGCCGTTGGGAGCCCGAGAAGCGGCTCTGTCTGCCGCCGGAATTCCGGCGCATCGCCACGGACGCAGGCTGGTTGCCGCTCGATCCGCTCGTCTGGCGCGCTCGCCAACCCCGGTGACCAAGAGGCGGCTCGGATACTACGAGTGAGAGTTCGGACCATGATCCGATGCCGAGAGATAGGAATAGCCGATCTCGACGCCATCGCCGATCTCCTGACACGCGGCTTTCCGATCCGTTCGCGCGACTACTGGATCGACGGACTCCGGCGCCTGTCTGTGCGCGAGACGCCCGACAGCTTCCCGCGCTTCGGCTACATGCTCGAGCATGACCGGGCGCCCGTCGGTGCCCTGCTGTTGATCCACACCGCAAGGAACGATGGTGGAAGCACCTCCATCCGCTGCAATCTCTCCAGCTGGTATGTGGAACCGGCCTTTCGCAGCTACGCACCGATGCTGACCAAGGTCGCGCAGCGCCACAAGGACGTCACCTACGTCAATATCAGTCCGGCGGGATGGACCTGGCAAGCCATCGAAGTGCAGGGATTCCAGCGCTATTGCGGCGGCTTGTTCTTCTCCTTTCCGGCAGTATCGCGTCCGGTCAGGGCCATGCGCGTGGAGGTCGTCCGGCAATGCGCGCAGGCGACCGACGGCTTGTCCGAAGCCGACGTCGTGCTGCTGGCGCGTCACGCAGCCTACGGCTGCCTCTGCCTGGTGTGTCGCGCCGCCGATGGCCGCGCCTTTCCGTTCGTCCTGCAGCCGATGCGCATCGGCCGCATCAGGCTGCCGGCGATGCAGATGATCTATTGCCCCGATGTGGCCGATTATGTCGTGTGCGCCGGCGCCATCGGCCGCTTCTTGCTGCGGCACGGCCGGATATCGATTGCGCTCGACGCCAATGGCCCTGTGCCTGGCCTCGTCGGCATCTACAGGGAGCCGATCGGCCGCAAATACTTCAAGGGCCCGCATTGCCCCCGGCTTGCCGACCTGTCGGATTCCGAGCTGGTGATCTATGGACCATAACTCAGTCGTCCCGGAACGGAGGTTCGTCATGGCTCCCGACACCAAGTCCGTCAGCCATTCGAGGACATGGACATTCTTCCGAGGCCAGTGGCACGAGGGCAACGTGCCGATCATGGGGCCGCGCACCCATGGGCTCTGGCTCGCCTCGACCATCTTCGATGGTGGGCGCGCTTTCGAAGGCGTTATGCCCGACCTCGATCGTCATTGCGCCCGCGTCAATCAATCTGCGGTCAACTTCGGGCTCAAACCGGTCGTCGATCTCGACACGTGGCTCGGACTGGCGCGCGAAGGTATCGCCCGCTTCCCGGTCAATGCCGAACTCTACATCCGCCCGATGTACTGGCCGCAGAACGGCATCGGCGGCGGTGTGCTGTTCGATCCGGAAACGACGGACTGGTGCCTTTGCATCTACGAATCGCCGATCCCGGAGCCCGTCGGCAGCGCGATCACCCTGTCGCCGTTCCGCAGACCGACCGCCGAATGCGCGCCGGCCGATGTCAAGGCCTCCTGTCTTTATCCGAACAGTTCCCGTGCGCTCAGGGAGGCCGCCTCGCGCGGCTTCCAGAATTGCCTGATGCTGGACATGCTCGGTAACGTCGCGGAGTTCGGCAATTCGAACGTGTTCATGGCGAAAGACGGCGTTGTCTTTACCCCGGCGCCGAATGGCACGTTCCTGAACGGAATCACGCGGCAGCGCGTGATCGAGCTCTTGCGCGGTGATGGCATCACGGTGTTGGAGGCAACGCTGCGCTACTCAGATTTTGTCACTGCGGACGAGATCTTTTCGACCGGAAATTTCGCCAAGGTCGCACCGGTGATCCGGATCGACGACCGGCAACTCAGGCCCGGGCGCTTTTATGCGCGGGCTCGAAAGCTGTATTGGGATTTTGCCCACGGGGTGAAGCTTGCCGCGTGAGAGGACTTCACTGGAGAGGATAGGTCTCACGACTATGTCAGTGCATCGCCGAGGTCATCTATTCCGATCTCGATATCGCGGGGTAAGAACAGGGGGATCGATTGGGGGGCCGAGCAAGCACCAGGTTCGGCGAATCGACCTTGCCGGTTCGGCCGATGCCGAGGCCGCTCAACCCTGGCGGCGCAGGAAGCCCGTGATCGTGACCTTGTCCCAGATGCCGGCCGCGGCGAAGGGATCTGCGCGGTTGAAGGCTTCGACCTCGTTGCGGCCCGGCGCCTCGATCAGGAACAGGCTGCCGATCATGGTCGCGCCGTCGTCGGAGACGAGCGGCCCTGACATCACGATCTTGACGCCGAAGCGCGAGGTGTCGCTGAGAAAAGCCTTGTGGGCGTCGTAGTTGGCGAGCCTGGTCGGCAGCGCGCCGGCGCGGTCGATGGCGTGAATGGCGAACAGCATGGTGGTCTCCGTTTCTTGCTTCAGTTGTTGGGACGACCGCAGGAGCGGCCGTCCGGGTTCGTGGTGATCGGCTGGCTTATTTCGCGCTGAGCTTACCGGCGTCCTCGAAGGTCGGGCAGGTCCGCTGCTCCAGCGGCACGTCGAACGGCTGGTAATTCTCCTTGGTGATGACGGTCGGCTTCAGCACGATCTCGCTGATAACCGGCTGATTGCGCAAGGAGCGGATCGCCATCATGGTGCCGAGGCAGCCTTGCGCAAATCCGTTGTAGTCGCCACTCGCGAGCAGCTTGCCGGACTTGATCGCGTCGATCGCCTCCTTGGTGCCGTTGATGCCGATCACCTGCGCCTTGCGGTTGGCACCGTCGAGCGCCTCGATCGCGCCGACCGCCATGGCGTCGTTGGCGGCGAGCACGCCGTCGATCTGCAAATTCGACTGCATCAGATTCTCCATCACCTGGAGCGCCTGGAGCCGCTGGTAGTTGCCGGGCTGCGAGGCCAGCAGCTTGGCGCCGGCGTTCTCCTTCAGCGCGTCGTTGAAGCCGCGGACGCGGTCGACATTGGTCAGCGAGCCCTTGACGCCCTCGATGATGACGATGTTGCCCTTGCCGCCCAGCGTCTTGAGCAGGAAGCGCGCGGTCTCGAGCCCGAGGCTGTAATCGTCGGCGCCGACGAAGGAGAGGAACTTGCCGCCGGCGGAGCGGTCGGTGATGTTGACGACGGGGATCTTGGCCTCGTTGATCTTCTCGACCCCCGGCACCATCGCCTTGTAGTCGACCGGCGTGAAGACGATGGCGCTCGGCTTCTTCACCACGACGTCCTCGATCTGGCTGAGCTGCTCGGGGATCGAGTCCGGCTTGGTCGGAATGTACTGGAGCGTCTTCGCGTTCAGCGTCTTCGCCATGTTGTCGGCGCCGACCCGCACCGTCTGGAAGAACGGATTGGTCTGGTTCTTGGTGAAGACGGCGATGGTCTCGCCGTCCGCGCGCGCCTCCGTGGTGAGCGCGGCCGCCATCAGCAGCGGGAGCGCCAAATAGCCAAGTTTCCGTTTCATGTTGCCTCCATCCCTCGTTTTGCTTGTTGGAACGTCAAGAGCTCATTGCGCGCGGCGGCGGGTCTTCATGTCGAGCCAGACCGCGAGAATGACGATGATGCCGGTCACGAGCGGCTGCCAGTTGGCGCTGACCGAGAGCAGGTTCATGCCGTTCAGCACCAGCGTCAGGATCAGCGCGCCAATAAAAGTGCCGAACACGGTGCCGACGCCGCCGAACAGCGAGGTGCCGCCGATCAGCACGGCCGCGATCGCAGGCAAGGTCAGGCTCTCGCCGATGTCGGCCTCGGCCGAATTGAGCCGCGACAGGAAGATGATGGAGGCAAGGCCAGCCATGGTGCCGGAGACGGCATAGACCAGCAGCAGGCGGCGCGCGACCGGAATGCCGGAGAGCCGCGCCGCGACCGGATTGGCGCCGATCGCATAGATCTCCTGGCCCCAGATCGTGCGCTGGGCAAACAGCGTTCCGATGCCGAGGAAGACCAGCAGCAGGTAGACCGGGATCGGCAGGCCGAACAGATAGCCGCTGCCGATCTGGCGGAAGCCGGCCGGAAAACCGTGAAGGGTCTCGCCCGCCATGTACCAGTAGGTGAGGCCGTTCAGCACCCAGAGCATGCCATAGGTGGCGATGAAGGAGGGGATGCGCAGCGCGGTGACCATGACGCCGTTGAGCAGGCCAACGATGCCGCCGCAGGCAAGCCCGGTGAGGATGCCGAGCGCCGGCGAGCCGGTCTTGTGAATCACGGTCCCGGCGATACAGGCCGACAGCGCGACGTTGGCGCCGACGGAGAGATCGAGACCGGCCGTGAGCACGACCAGCGTCAGGCCGGACGCGATGAAGAAGGTCAGGCTCGCCTGCCTGAGCACGTTGAGGATGTTGCCGAGGCTCAGAAAGGAATCGCTGAGCACGGCCAGCACTGCACAGATCAGCAGCGCCGCGAGCAGCCGATAGAACACCTGGATCGCGTCCTGCGACAGGAAGGAGCGGGGCGGCACGATCGCCTCTTTGCTGATGTCGGTCATGCCCGGCTCCTGAGGCCGTCGAGGAACAGGGCGACGATGACGAGGACGCCGACGCTTGCGACCTGCACCGAGGACGGCATCGAGATCAGGTTGAGCCCATTGCGAAGCACGCCGACTGCGATCACGCCGAGCAACGTGCCAAGCAGCCAGCCATTGCCGCGCTCGAACGAGGTGCCGCCGACCGCGACGGCGGCGATGGCGTCGAATTCGAGACCAAGGCCGGCCGTTGGGTGACCGGAATTCATCCGCGCGGTCATCAACAGGCCCGCGATACCGGCCATGGCGCCGCCGATCGCATAGACCGCGATCAACAGCCGGTTCGGCGAGAGGCCGGCATAGCGCAGCGCCTCGCGGTTGCCGCCGAGCGCGAAGATGTAGGTGCCGAAGCGCGTGTGATAGAGCAGGCCGTGAAAGACCGCATAGGTCACCAGCGCCATCACGATCGGCACGGGAACGCCCAGCAGCGTCGCCGAATAGATGTCGCGCACGCTGTGGGGGATGCCGACCACGCTCTGGCCGTCGCTGACGATCAGCGACAGGCCCTGCGCCATGCCGAGCGTGCCGAGCGTTGCCACGAAGGGCGGGATGCCCAGGATCGCGACCAGCCAGCCGTTGACGGTGCCGAAGGCGGCGCCGACCAGCAGGCCGGCACCTAAGCCCAAGAGCATCGACTTGGTCGCGAGCGACACGATCGCGACGCAGAGCGAGGTCAGCGTCAGCACCGCGCCCATCGACAGGTCGAGCCCCTCGGTCATGATGATCAGGGTCATCGGCAGCGCGAGCATGGTCAGGATGGTCGACTGCACCAGCACGTTGGAGAGGTTGGCGACCGACAGGAAGCCGGGTGCGATAGCGCTGAACAGCGCGATCAGCAGCACCAGCACGATGGCAACGCCGGGAATGCGTTGCAGCGGATTGGGCTCTGAAACGACCGCGGCTTCACGCATGATGCATCCCCAGTCGCACGATGTTCTCCTCCGTCAGTTCGGCTCGTGTCAGGTGCCCGGCGATGCGCCCTTCGCGCATCACATAGGCGCGGTCGCAGACATGGCAGATCTCGACCTGTTCGGACGAGATCATCAGTGCGGCGGCGCCTTCCGCGACCAGGCGGTCGATCAGCGCAAAGATCTCGGACTTGGCGCCGATGTCGATGCCCCGCGTCGGCTCGTCGAAGATGAAGAGCTTCGAGCCGGCCGCCAGCCACTTGCCGATCACGACCTTCTGCTGGTTGCCGCCCGAGAGCAGGCCGACGGTCTGGCGCGCGCTGGGCGTCGCGATCCTCAGCTGCCGGATCAGGCCGTCGGAGGTACGCTGCGCCGAACGCTGGTCGAACAGGCCGCTCGGGAACAGTTTTCGCAGCGCCGACACCACCAGATTGTCACTTACCGACCGCAGCAGTGCGAGGCCTTCGCTCTTGCGGCTCTCGGGGATCAGCGCAATGCCGCGGCGGGCGGCAAGATCAGGCTCGCCGGAAATGGTCTTGCCGTCGAAAATGATCTCGCCGGCGCTCACGGGATCGGCGCCGAAGATGGCGCGCGCGACCTCGCTGCGGCCGGAGCCGACCAGGCCGCACAGGCCGACGATCTCGCCCCGGCGCACCTCGATGTTGATGTCGGAGATGCCGGTCGATGAGCTCAGGCCCTTGACCTCCAGCAGCACCTCGCCGGGCTTGTCGGCGAAATTGCGCGGATAGGTCATGTCGACGGTGCGGCCGACCATCATGCGGACGAGCTGGTCCGGCGTGACGTCGGCCGGGCGGACGCCGTCGATGCGGCGGCCGTCGCGCAGCACCGTGATGCGATCGCCGAGCGCGAACACCTCCGCCATGCGGTGCGAGATATAGACGATCGACACGCCGTCGGCTTTCAGCCGCGCGATCAGCGCGAACAACAGCTCGGTCTCGCGGTCGGACAGCGCCGCGGTCGGCTCGTCCATGACCAGGATGCGCGCGTTCTGGCTGATCGCCTTGGCGATCTCGACCATCTGCTGCTGCGCCACCCCCAGCTTGTCGACGATGGTGGCGGGGTCGATGTCGAAGCCGATGGTGCCGAGCACGCGTTTGGCGTCGGCGAGGATCTTGCGCCGATCGATGGTGCCCGGGATGCGGCCCTTCGGCTCGCGGCCGAGGAAGATGTTCTGGGCGATGTCGAGATGGGGGACCAGCGAGAATTCCTGGAAGATCACGGCAATGCCGAGCTTCTGCGCATCCGCGGCCGAGCCGATCGCGACCTTCTCGCCCTTGTAGTAGAACTCGCCGGCATCGGCGCTGTAGGCACCGCACAGCACCTTCATCAGGCTCGACTTGCCGGCGCCGTTCTCCCCGAGCAGCATGTGGACTTCGCCGGGGACGACGGCAAAGGACACGTCGTCCAGCGCCTTGACGCCGGGAAACTCCTTGCTGATGCCACGCAGCTCCAGCAGCGGGACGGGCGGGGAGGGCTCGATGGCCAATGCGGCGGTGCTCATGCGCGTGCTCCGCTTGCAAAGATCTTTCCGGGGTTCATGAGGCCATCGGGGTCGAGCGCGGTCTTGACCTGTCGCATCACGTCGACGGCCTCGCCGAGCTCATCGGCGAGATAATCGATCTTGCCGAGCCCGATGCCGTGCTCGCCGGTGCAGGTGCCGTCCATGGCGATGGCGCGGGCGACCATGCGGGCCTGGAGCGCCTTGGCGCCTTCGCTCTCCTCCGGCTTGGCCGGATCGATCAGGATCAGCATGTGGAAATTGCCGTCACCGACATGGCCGACGATCGGCGCGGTGAAACCGTGCTCGTCCGCGTCGCGCCGCGTGTCGGTCAGGCATTCCGCCAGCCGCGAGATCGGCACGCAGACATCGGTGATCACGGCGCGCGCGCCGGGCCGCAAGCCCAGGCCCGCATAGAGCGTGTTGTCGCGGGCGTGCCAGAGCCGGCTGCGGTCTTCCTGCGCCTTGGCCCAGGCAAAACCATGACCGCCATGGTCGGCGGCGATCGCCTCTGCGGCCTCGGCCTGCTCGGCGACGGAGGCCTCGGAGCCGTGGAATTCAAAGAACAGGGTCGGAGCCTCGCGATAGCCGAGCTTTGCGTAGGCATTGATGCCGCGCATCATGACGTCGTCGAGCAGCTCGATGCGCGCCACGGGGATCGCGGACTGGATCACGGAGATCGCGGTGTCCACGGCATTATGCAGGGTGTCGAAGCTGCAAACCGCGGCCGAGATCGCCTGCGGCACGGGATGCACCTTCAGCGTGATCTCGGTGATGAGTCCGAGCGTGCCTTCGGCACCGACGAACATGCGCGTCAGGTCGTAGCCGGCGGCCGACTTGCGCGCGCGCCTGGCGGTCCGGATCACGCGCCCGTCGGCCAGCACGACCTCCAGCGCCATGACATTGTCCTTCATGGTGCCGTAGCGCACCGCCATGGTGCCGGAGGCCCTCGTCGATGTCATGCCGCCGATCGAGGCGTCGGCGCCCGGATCGATCGGGAAGAAGAGACCGGTGCCGCGCAGCTCCGCATTGAGCTGCTTTCGCGTGATGCCGGGCTGCACCACGACGTCCATGTCGCTGTCGTGCACCGCCAGCACCTTGTTCATGCGCGCGAAGTCGAAGCAGACACCGCCGGCGACAGAGGCCGCGTTGCCCTCGAGCGAGGTCCCGGCGCCGAACGGGACGATCGGCATGCCCGCGGCAGCGCACAGCTTCACGATCTCGACGACTTCCTGCGTGGTTTCAGGAAAGACGACGATGTCGGGCGGCAGGTTGCGATAATGCGACTCGCTCTGCCCGTGCTGATCGAGCACGCCGCGCGCGACGCTCGCGCGCGGGCCGATCATGCCTGTGAGGCGATCGGCCAAAGCCACTGTGCTGACCCGCGGTCCCATCCTTGCTCCCTGTCTGCCCCGATGACGGACTCTTGCCGGTCCGCTGTGTTGTGGTTCGGCTTAGGCGGCCCTTGCGCTGCTCGCAACCTGCTTCAGGCCGAAATCGTAGTTGAGATGGAAATAGTCGCTGTCCACCATGCGACCATCCGGCGCACGCCCCGCCGGGTGACGGACGAACTCGCGGATCAGGCTGTCCTTGACGCCGAACACCACGTCGCTGTCGAGATATTTGTCGCCGGCGACGAACACATGGGTCACGAGCTGCTCGAAGCCCGGCGCGGAGATCATGAAATGGACATGCGCCGGGCGCCAGGGATGGCGGCCCTGCACCTCCAGCATCTCGCCGACCGGCCCGTCATGCGGAATCGGGTAGGCGGCCGGCTTGATCGACCAGAAATGGAAGCGGCCGTTGGCGTCGGTGTGGAAGCGGGCGCGCATCGCGAGATCGCCGATGTCGTCGAGCTGCTGCACGTCGTAATAGCCGTCATCGTCGGAATGCCAGACGTCCACGACCGCGCCCGCGAGCGGCCGTCCGTCGACGGTCGAGACCGAGCCGGTGACGAGCATCGGGTCGCCTTCCATCGGACCCGAGATGTCGGCGCCGATGTCCTTCTCCGGCGCGGCCTGGACGAAGAACGGGCCGAGCACCGTGGTCTCGGTCGCACCTTCCGGCACCGGATGGTTGATCGCGTCGACCAGCATGGAGACGCCGAGCGTGTCCGACAGCAGGATGAACTCCTGGCGCTTGTCGTCGCACATGTGGCCGGTGCGGGTCAGGAAGTCGATGCCGTATTCCCATTCCTTCTGGGTCGGGCGGACCTCGCGGACGAAGGCATGGAGGTGGCGCACCAGCGCCTCGCTGACCTCCTTGATCCGCGGATCGGTTGCGCCTGCGATCCGCTCCAGCACTGCGTCCGTGATCGTGGTCTCGTTGAAGTTGCGCATGGGTGTCTCCGTTGATCAGAGCTTTGGTTCGCCGAGGCCGGACAGCCGCTCGAGATGCTTGACGGTCGCGATGAAGTCGGCCTCGCCGTCGCCCTGCGCCACCAGCGAGCCGTAGGTCTCGCGCACTTGCGCCGCGAGCTGAAGCGGCACGCCGACGGCATGGCCGGCGCCGAGGATCAGGTCGAGGTCCTTGGCCATCTGCTTGCAGGAGAAGGTGGACTCGAAATCCCGCGTTCGCAGCGGCGCGGTCTTGTACTTCACCATCGGTGAAGCCACCGCGCTGTCGTCGAGCACCTTCAGGATGTCCTGCCAGGCGATGCCGCCCTTGCGCGCCAGCGCCAGGCTCTCCGCCATCATCGCGGCCGACACCGCGATCATCAGATTGACCGCGAGCTTGGCGTAGCGCGCTTCCTCGGCGGGCCCGAGATAGGTCTGGGCGCGGGTGAAGGCCGAGAACAGCGGCTTTGCATTTTCGAAGGCGTCCTTCGGACCCGAGACGAAGCAGGTCAGCGCGCCGGTGTGAACGATGCTGGCATTGCCGGAGACCGGCGCGCGCAGATAGGCGATGCCGCGCGCCTGTGCGGTGGCCGCAACTTCGGTGGAGGCCTCGACGCTCACGGTGCTGGTCTCGATCAGAACGGCTCCGGGCGCCATCGCGGCAATGAGGCCGGAGGGGCCGAGCAACGCGCCGCGCAAGGCTGCGTCATCCGGCAGCGACGTGATCACCGCCGCCTTGCCGCTCACGGCCACGGCCGGCGAGACGGCAATCGAAATGCCTTGTGTGCGTGCCTCGTTGACCCGTGCCGCGCTCTGATCGAACGCGGTGACGGCATAACCGGCCTTGGCGACGAGCACCGACATCGGCAGGCCCATCTTGCCGATCCCGATGAAAGCGACATTTTTTGCAGCGTCAGTCATTGGCGTTGTCCATTGGCGCCTTCAGGCGGCGCGTCCCTGTCGTTCGATATCCTGCACCAGCCGCCGGCCGGATTGCGCCAGCAGCTCCTTCTTCGCCTCCAGCCCCTCGACCAGCAGCCGGCCGTTCCGCTTCTTCCATGCGCCGCCGATCATGACGGACTCGATATTGGCAAGGCTCGTCTGCATCACGACGGTCGCGACGGGATCGTGCACCGGGACAAGGTTGAGATCGGATGCGTTGATGATGACGAGGTCGGCGAGCTTGCCCGGCGTCAGCGATCCGATCTGGCTCTCGCGGCCGAGCATGCGGGCACCTTCCGTCGTGATCCAGCGCAGCGCTTCGCGCACGGGGATCGTGGTGGTCGCCGGAATGGTGCCGCTGTCCCGGCGCGATTCCGCATTGTCGAGCGCCCGCTGCATCGACAGCGCGACGCGGGCGGCGGAGAAAAGATCGCCGGCCAGCACGGATTCAAGATCAATGCCGATCGTCGGCCGCACGCCGCGCTTCAGCAGCCGTCCGGTGATCGGAAAGCCGTGGCCCTGGATCATCTCGTTCTCGGGCGTCACCGAGAACGACACGCCGAGATCGACCATCCGATTGAGGAGATCGTCGGGCAGATCGTTGCCGTGGACGATATTGACGCCGGCGCCAACGAGGCCGGCCGCGATCAGCTTCTCCCAGCCATCCGGCGTCTTGGCCGGCCCGCCGCCCTGGTGCATCGAGGCGATCAGCTTCAGCTCCCGCGCCAGGCGGAAATCGTGCATGGCGACGTCGAGCGTCGAATAATGCGGACCCAGAATGGCGAGCCCGAGCGTGACGAGGCCGTCGCGGTCGGCGAGGGGGCCGGCGAGTAGCCGCTCGACCTCGCGGCGCGGATGCGGGATCTCGGAGAAATGCGGCTCGCCGGGCTTCGGCTCCGGTTTCGGCGAGCCATGGAAGAACGCGGCGCGGATGCCGCTCTCGACCAGGCCGCGCACGGCGGCATCGGTATGGTCAGGTGTCGGATTGTTGTGGCACCAGTCGACCAGCGTGGTGGTGCCGCAATTGATCTGGTTCAGCGCGCCGACCAGCGTGGCGATGTAGATGTCGTCAGGCCGGAACACGGTCGCGAGCCCGGCATGCATGCGGCGGAAATATTCGAGCAGCGTCCAGTTCGCGGCATAGCCGCGTAAGCCCGTCTGCCAGGTGTGCATATGCGCGTTGACGAGGCCGGGGATGACGATGCGGTCTTTGCCGTCGACGATCTCGGTCTCGGCCGCGCCGCTGCCGAGGTCGATCGACGGCCGCACATTGAGGATGCGGCCGCCCTCGACCAGCAAATCGCCGCTGCGAAAATCGCCAATCGCATCATCCATGCTGATGATTGTGGCGGATCTGATCAGCGTGCGCCGCATCGCTTCAAGCCACCGCTTTGATGGCAACGGGCGGCTCGCCGGCCCAGGCGCGCGCGATCAGGTCGCGGATGGCACCCCGCTCGAGCGGCCGCGGATTCCAATAGGCATTGGTGACGGCGAGATCGGCCGCCTTGTCGATGCCGCTCTCGGGCATGCCGACGTCGCGCAGCGCCAGCTTTGCACCCAGCCGTTTGGCAAGCTCGTAAAGTCCCAGCGACGCATCGGCGGCGCCGATCGCGCGCGAGATGCGCGCCATGGCATCGGGCACGGCGGGCGCGTTGTAGGCCAGCGCATGCGGCAGCACGATGGTGTGGGTCTCGGCGTGCGGCAGATCGAAGGTGCCGCCGAGCGTGTGGCAGAGCTTGTGATGCAGCGCCATGCCGACGGTGCCGAGACAGACGCCGCACAGCCAGGCGCCGTAGAGCGCCTCGGTGCGGGCCTCCCGGTCATCGCTGTCAGCGGCAATGGCGGGCAGGGCACGCGCGAGTGCGCGAATGCCTTCTTCCGCCATCAGCGAGGTGACGGGATTGGTATCGCGTGCGTAAAGCGCTTCGACCGCATGGGCGATCGCGTTGATGCCTGATGTCGCGGCCAGGCTCGCCGGCAGCGTCAAGGTGAGATCGACGTCGTAGATCACGGTCTCCGGCAGCACGGCCGCATCGCGCACCGTGGTCTTCAGGCCGTTTTCGGTCTGGCCGACGATCGGCGTCATCTCCGAGCCGGCATAGGTGGTGGGGATGCAGAGCTGGTTGACGCCTGTGCGCAGTGCCAGCGCCTTGCCGAGGCCCGTCGTGGATCCGCCACCGAGCGAGACGACGCAGTCGGCATCGCACGCCTTCATCGCCGCGAGCGCCCGCTCGGTCACGTCGACCGGCGTATGCATGGTCGCGCCCGGAAAGATGCCGGCATAGAGCGGGCCGAGCGCTGCGCCCAGGCTCTTGCCCTGCGCCTCCTGCTGCGGCGTCGTCAGCACCAGTGCGCGCTTGCCGCCGAGCCGCTCCACCTCGGCCTTGGCGCTAGCCAAGGTTCCGCTGCCGAACACGACGCGGCAAGGCAGGTTTTCAAAGGTGAACGAACCGATCATGCGCCGGTCTCTTTGATGGGATAATCGACCTGAAAGCGGCCGATCCGCAAGTCGCCGAGCGCCTCGCGCACGCGCAGGTGCTCCGGGTGGGTGGCATAGGCCGCGAGCGCGGCCTGATCGGTGAATTCGGAGAACAGCACGACGTCGCAGGCGTAATCGACAGCGCTGACGTCGAGGCCGACTTCGATATGGGTGAGACCGTCGATCCGGCCGCGCAGGCCCTCGAACAGGGTCTTGACCTTGGCCCGGGCGGCGGACCGCTCCTCGGCGGTCTCCCCGCGCAGCCGCCACATCACGATGTGCCTGATCGGGCCCGACATTTCCCAGTTTCCTCGCCTGTCATCTTGCTTGTGTTGGGCTCAGTTTGGCTTGCGGGATACGGAAATAAAGGCCAATAATCGTAAGTCTCTTTTCCTAAAAGTGGAAAAATGGATCGCCTGCTGCAGTTGGAGGTGTTCGCCAAGACGGCCGAGCTCGGCAGCCTGTCCAAGGCCGCCGAGGCGTTGCGCATGTCCAATGCGGCCGCGAGCCGCCATCTCAGCGCGCTCGAGGAGCGCCTCGCCGTTCGCCTGATCGAGCGCAACACGCGCCGCTTGTGGCTGACGGAGGCGGGACAGGAGCTGCTGGAGCGGTCCAGCCGGGTGCTGAGCGAGCTGGCGGAAGCCGAGGACATCGTCAGCGATCGCGCGCTGTCGCCGCAGGGCATGCTGCGGGTCACGAGCTCGCTGTCCTTTGCGGTGATTTATCTCGCACCGATGCTGCCGGCGTTCCGCGCGCGCTATCCCAAGCTCAACATGCAGATCACCACCGCCAACCGCTATCCTGACTTCATCGAGGCGGGCATCGACGTGGCGATCCGGACGCGCGAGCAGGAGCCGGATTCGAACATCATCGTCCGCCGCATCGGCCAGATGCGCCGCGTGCTGGCTGCCGCGCCCTCTTATCTCGCAAGCGCAGGCGAGCTGGAGCAGCCCGCCGATCTCGCGCGCCACAACATGCTCGTCTACAACCTTGCCAACGATCCCTATTCGCTGCGCCTGCGCAAAGGCCATGGCGCGCAGACGGTGCGCATCACGCCGACGCTCGACAGCAATGACGGCCAGGTCATCCGCGGCGCGGCGCTGGCGGGTCTCGGCATCCTCATCCAGCCGCTCTACATCGTCCAGAGCGATATCGCGGCGGGCCGTCTCGTCCCGGTCCTGCTGGATTGGGAGCTGCCTCTGCTCACCATGAACATCGCTTACCAGAACCGTGCCGGGCTGCCGGCCAAGATCAGGGCCTTTTCCGACTTCCTCGTCACCCACATCCGCGAGCATTCGGAGCCGGGGATATGGATGGACGCGGCGAAGTAAGTGACGGACACTGAGATCCCGACTGTTTCCGAGAAGGCATAACCATTGAAATCCAGGACATCCGGGACGGCGTGGCGGCATGCCAATATTGGCCGCCTGCTCAACAACGCGGTGCGACGCTTCGAAGGCCGCGTGCTCGAATTGATGAGCGAGCGGGGGCATGACGAAACGCGCATCGCCCATGTCAGCCTCACCCGCAATCTCGACGTGGAGGGGACGCGGCTCACGGAGCTCGCCCGCCGCGCGTCGATGAGCAAGCAGGCGATGGGCGAGCTGGTCGATCAATGCGCCGAGCTCGGATTGGTGGACCGCATCGCCGATCCGACCGACCGGCGCGCGCGCATCGTCCTGTTCACGCCGGCCGGGCGCAAATGGCTCGACGCGTTTCGGGACGCCGTCGACATCGCCGAGCAGGAGATGCGCGCCGAGCTCGGCAAGGCGACGATGGACGCGATCCTGAAGGGACTGGCGGTCTATGGCGCGCAGTTCGACACGCTCGAAGATGTCGAATAGTCAGGCTACTTGACGATCTCGTCAGGCAACCTTACCATGCAAGATAATGCTGGTAGGGAGAAGCGTCTTGGAAACACGTCTGACGGCCGCGGTGCTCATCGTGGGCGGGGGGCCCTGCGGGTTGATGCTGGCCAATGAGCTCGGCCGCCGCGGCGTGTCCGCGATCCTGGTCGATGAAAAGCCGGGCACGGCATTCAATCCGCAAGCCAATGCGACGCAGGCGCGCTCGATGGAGCATTATCGCCGGCTGGGTTTTGCCGACGAGATCAGGCGCGAAGGCCTGCCTGCCGATTATCCGACCGACGTCGCGTATTTCACCCGCTACACCGGTTATGAGCTGGCGCGGTTTGCATTGCCGTCGTCGTCGCGCGCGAGCGAGCTCGTCAAGGGTCTGTCCGGCTCCTGGAGCGCGGCGGAGCTGCCGCATCGGGTCTCGCAGAAATATGTCGAGGCGGTGCTGCGCCGGCACGCCGAGCGGCTCCCCGGAACTCAGCTCAACTACGGTCATCGTCTCATCAGCTACACCGAGAGCGACGACGGCATCGTCGGCGAGATCGAATGCCTCGATGATGGCAGCCGCTTTCAGGTCCAGGCCGGATTCCTGGTCGGGGCCGACGGGCCGCGCTCGCAAGTCCGGCAATCGCTCGGCATCGTCTACGGCGGCGAAACCGGGACGCAGCGCGACTTCATGGGCGGCCGCATGCTGGCGGTCTATCTCCGTTCACCGGAGTTCTACGCCAGCATCCCGCATGCCAGGGCGTGGATGTACAATTGCTTCAACGGCGATCGCCGCGCCTTCATGGCCTCCGTGAACGGACGCGACGAGTTCGCGTTTCACACGCAGCTCCGGCCCGGCGAAGACGAGAGCGCGATCACGGTCAACGAGGCCAAGGCGGCATTCCAGCGTGCCTGCGGCGCGCCGATCGCATGCGAGGTGCTGTCGTTCCTGACTTGGACCGCCGGCCACGCGCTGGTCGCGAATGCCATGCAGCGGGGCAGGGTCTTCCTTGGCGGCGATGCGGCGCATCTGTTCACGCCGACCGGAGGCCTCGGCTACAACACCGCGATCGAGGATGCGGTCAATCTCGGCTGGAAGCTCGCAAGCGTCGTCAAGGGCGCGAGCCCGGCCGCGCTGCTCGACAGCTACGAGGTCGAGCGGCGTCCGGTGGCGCTCCGCAACACCGACTATGCGCGCCGCTTCGCCGACTCCCTGGGCCTGTTCGCGCCTGCGCCGGAGATCGAGGACGCCACGGACACGGGCGGCGAGGCGCGGCGGATGGCGGGCGTCTATCTCGAGCAGCACGCCCGCGCCGAGTTCAACATCCCCGGCGTCACCTTCGGCGGACGTTACGACGGCTCGCCGATCATCGTCTCCGATGGCAGCCAGCCGCCGCCGGATGCCGCGAATGTCTACGTTCCGAGCGCCTGCCCCGGCGGCCGCGCACCGCATGCGTGGCTGGAGGACGGCGTGTCCTTGTACGACCTGTTCGGATTCGAGTGGACGCTGCTCCAGTTCGGCGACGTCACGTCCGACCACGCTCCGCTCGGCGAGACGGCCCGCGCGCTCGGCGTCGACGTCAAACTCGTCACGCTGCCGAAGTCGCTGCGCGATCTCTACGAGGCCGACCTCGCTCTGATCCGTCCGGACCAGATCGTGGCCTGGCGCGGCAGCGCGTCACAGGCCGGGGCGATCGGACGCGTCCTTGCCCGCGCGCTCGGGCGCGGCGCGAGTGACGACGCACGGCTGGCAAGCTGATCTGTTCCCGCGGCCACATCCAATCCGTGGCCGCACGGCAACGACAGCAAACGCAATAACAACAAGCAATGACAACGGAGGAGGAAATCGTGACGACAGGAGCATTCGAGGACTACGACGAACATGCCGTCACCGCTGCCGCGCAGACGGCGAGCGGCCGCCGGCGCATTCTGATCGCCGGCACTATCGGCACGGCGATCGAATGGTACGACTTCTTCATCTACGGCCTGATCGCGCCGCTGGTGTTCGATCAGTTATTCTTCCCGAAATTCGATCAGCTGACGGCGACCATCGCCGTCTTCGCGACGTTCGCCGTCGGATTTCTGGCGCGTCCGCTCGGCGGGATCGTGTTCGGACATTTCGGTGATCGCCTGGGCCGCAAATCCGTCCTGTTGTGCACGCTGCTGATGATGGGACTTGCGACCATGTCGATCGGACTGTTGCCGACCTACGCCAGCGCGGGCGTGGCCGCGACCATCGCGCTCGTCGTGCTGCGCTTCCTCCAGGGCTTTGCGCTCGGCGGTGAATCGACCGCGGCGATCCTCATGGCAATCGAGACGGCGCCCGGCAACCGGCGCGGCTTCTCTGCCGCGGTGATTCAGGCCGCGGGGCCCGTCGGCGTCGTGCTGGCCTCGTTCGCGGCGCTCACGATCTCCCGGCTGCCGGAGGCCGATCTGCTGTCGTGGGGCTGGCGCGTTCCGTTCCTGATCAGCGCGGTGCTCGTCGCGCTCGGCGTCTACATGCGCCTGCGCATCGAGGAGAGCGCAACCTTCCGCGAGGCGAGGCCGGCTGAAGCCGTCCCGGTTGTCGAGGCGGTAAAGGGACATTGGCGGCCGATCCTCATCGTGTTCTTCGCCGAGATGGCGCAGACGTCCTACTTCTATTTGACGGCCATCTTCACCATCTCGTTTGCAACGCGCCAGCTTGGCGTCCAGAAGGACGTGATCACGCAGGCCGTGCTGTTCGCCAATCTCGTCGGGCTCGTGGCCATGCCGCTGATCGGCGCCTGGTCCGACCGGATTGGACGCAAGCGCCTGTTCCTGGCCGGCGTTGTGCTTGCAACCATCTCGATGTTTGCGTTCTACGGTGCGATCGCGAGCCGTGACACGCTGCTGGTGACCGGCGCGGTGATATTGGCCGCGGGCGTGATCCATCCCCTGATGTTCGGCACCGAAGGAAGTTATTTCCCGGAGCTGTTTCCGACCCGCATCCGCTTCACCGGCGTGTCGATCGGAAAGCAGCTCGGCACGGTGCTCGGCGGCGGTATCGCCCCGCTCGTCGCCACCAGCCTGTTCGCGCAGACGGGCTCCACCTACGCGATCACAGGATATTACGTCGCGCTCGCGCTCGCGGCGATGATTGCGCTCGGCTTCGCGCGCGAAACCAGCAAATCGCGGCTGCTCGGCTGAGCCAAGCCACAGACATCAGGGAGGTTCTCATGGACGTCAATCTTCTCATCAGCGGGCAGGACCAGGCCGCTTCGACCGGCAAGGTATTCGAGCGGCGCAATCCGCTCTCGCAGGAGGTCGCGAGCCGCGCGGCCGCCGCGACGGTCTCCGATGCTGACTCTGCGGTGGCGGCGGCGTCCGCCGCGCTTGCCGCGTGGTCGGCGCTCGGCCCGAACGCGCGGCGCGCTCTGCTCTTGAAGGCCGCCGATGCGCTCGAGGCCAAGCGCGATGCCTTCATCCGGATCATGATGGCCGAGATCGGCACCACCGAAGTCTGGTCCGCCTTCAACGTCAGGCTCGCAACCGGCATGCTGCGCGAAGCGGCGTCGCTGACCACGCAGGTCGCGGGCGAAGTGATCCCGTCCGACAAGCCGGGATGCCTCGCGATGGCCGTTCGCCAGCCGGCCGGCGTGTGCCTTGGCATTGCGCCCTGGAACGCCCCGATCATTCTCGGGGTTCGCGCGGTGGCGACGCCGCTCGCCTGCGGCAACACGGTGGTGCTCAAGGCCTCCGAGATCTGCCCCGGTACGCACCGGCTGATCGGAGAGGTGTTCAGGGACGCGGGATTTCCGCCCGGTGTCGTGAACGTATTGACCAATGCGCCGGCCGATGCGCCGGCGGTGGTGGAACGTCTCATCGCCAATCCGGCGGTGAGGCGGATCAACTTCACGGGATCGACCCGCGTCGGCCGCGTCATCGCCGAACTCGCCGGCCGCCACCTCAAGCCGGTGCTGCTTGAGCTCGGTGGCAAGGCGCCTCTGGTCGTGCTCGACGATGCCGACCTCGATGCCGCGGTCGCAGCCGTGGCGTTCGGGGCCTTCATCAACCAGGGCCAGGTCTGCATGTCGACGGAGCGTGTGATCGTCGATGAGAGCGTGGCCGATCAGTTCGTCGCGAAGCTTGCCAAAAAGGCTGGTGCGCTTCCGGCCGGCGACCCGCGCTCCGGTCCGGTGGTCATCGGCTCGATGATCGACGAGGCGCCGGCCAGGCACGTCGTTGCGCTGATCGATGACGCGATCGGCAAGGGCGCCGTCAAGCTTGCGGGCGGAGAGCGGGCCGGAACGGTCGTGCCGGCGACCGTGCTCGACCGCGTCGTCCCGGGCATGCGCATCTACACCGAGGAGAGTTTTGGTCCCGTCGTCTCGGTGATCCGCGCGCGCGGCGTGGATGATGCGGTCCGGCTCGCCAACGATACCGAGTATGGCCTTTCGGCCGCCGTGTTCGGCCGCGACGTCGCGCGGGCACTGACGGTGGCGCAGCGCATCGAAAGCGGCATTTGCCACGTCAACGGACCGACCGTGCATGACGAGGCGCAGATGCCGTTCGGCGGTGTGAAGGGATCGGGCTATGGCCGCTTCGGCGGCCAGGCCGGGATCGCCGAATTCACCGATCTGCGCTGGATCACCATCGAGACCCAGCCTCAGCACTATCCCTTCTGATCAGGTCACGACACGGCGAAGCATGCCAGGAAATCAGCCCATGAATTCAAAAGTCCTGACGGTCCGGGAAGCAACCCTCGGCGTGCTTCGGTCCTTCGGTGTCGATCGCGTCTTCGGCAATCCGGGCTCGACCGAGCTTGCCTTTCTCGGCGATTGGCCTGACGACATCGACTATGTGCTCGGCTTGCAGGAAGGCTGCGTCGTCGGCATGGCCGATGGCTATGCGCAGGCGACGGGGCGACCAGCCTTCGTCAACCTGCACTCGGCGGCCGGGCTCGGCCATGCCCTCGGCAATCTCTTCACCGCGTTCCGCAACAAGACGCCGATGGTCGTCACGGCGGGCCAGCAGGCGCGCAGCCTGCTGCGGATGCGGCCCTATCTTTTCGCGGAGGATGCCGAGCAGTTTCCGAAGCCCTATGTGAAGTGGAGCTCGGAACCTGCGCGGGCGGAGGATGTGCCCGCAGCCATTGCGCAGGCCTTCCTCACCGCCATGCAGCATCCGCGCGGCCCGACATTCGTGTCGGTGCCGTCGGACGATTGGGCGCGGCCGGCCGTCGCGCCGCCGGTGCGCCACATCGCAGCGGAGTTTGCGCCCGATCCGGCGGCGATCGTCCGGCTCGGCGCAGCCATCGCAGCGGCCAGCAAGCCTGCCTTCGTCGTCGGCCCCGAGATCGATCGCAATGGCTGTGTCGATGCGATGGTCGCGGTTGCCGAGAAGGCGAGGGCGGCCGTTTGGGCAAGCCCGATGTCGAGCCGTTCGAGCTTTCCGGAATTGCATCCGCAATTCGCAGGCTTCCTTCCGGCCGCGCCGGGAGGGCTCGCCCGCGCGTTGCGCGGCGCCGATCTGATCGTCGTGGTCGGCGCGCCGGTGTTCACCTTCCACGTCGAAGGACAATGCGAATTGCTCGACGACGGAACGCCGGTCTGGCAGATCACCGACGATCCGGCCGAGGCCGCGGCCGCGGCGGTCGGTGACACCATCATCAGCACGCTCCCGAAAGCGCTCGTCGCGCTTCGGTCCGCGCTGCCCGACATCGCCAAGCGCGAGGTGCCGGCCGCGCGGACGCGGCCTGCCACTCCGGCCGCGCAGGATCCGATTCCTCCGGCCTATGCGTTGAGCCGGCTGTCGGCGCTGATGCCGCGCGATGCGATCGTGGTCGAGGAGGCGCCGTCGCACCGTCCCGCCATCCAGCAGTTCCTGCCGCGGCCGGGCGCGGACAGCTTCTACACCATGGCAAGCGGCGGGCTCGGCTACAGCCTGCCGGCTTCAATCGGCGTGGCGCTGGCGCGGCCGGGCCGTCGTATCGTCGCCCTGATCGGCGACGGGTCGGCGATGTATTGTATCCAGGCGATCTGGACCGCCGCGCAACGCAAGTTGCCGGTCACTTTCGTGATCATGAACAATTCCGGCTACGGCGCGATGCGGGCCTTCAGTCAGCTGATGCAGGCGCATCGTCCGCCCGGGATCGACCTGCCCGGGCTCGACTTCGTTGCACTCGCCAAGGGGCTCGGTTGCCCGGGCCGGCGCATAGCCGACGTCGGCGATCTCGACCGCTGTCTCACCGAAGCATTGGCCTCGAGCGGTCCCGCGCTGGTCGACATCGCCGTGGACGACGCCACGGCGGACCTGTTCAGCCATCCGCGCTAGGCTTGTGGCGCCGGGGCTGATGTGATCTGCCCCAGCCTCTACGCCGCCTTGTCCCGAACCTAGTTCGACGCCAGCGCCGTCCTGGCGACCTCGGCCATCCAGCCGGATGCCACGGGCAAGATCGCGTCGTTAAAATCATAGCGCGGGCCGTGCAGCTCGGCGCCGTCGCGGAGTTCGCCGTTGCCGATCCAGACGAAGGCGCCGGGCCGCTTCTGGAGGTAGAAGGCGAAATCCTCGCCGGCCATGCTGGGCGCGAGGTCGCGGCGAACCGTGGCCTGCACCTTCTCCGCGGCGGCGCGCGCAAGGCTCGCCTCCGCCGGCGTGTTGACCACGACGCCGACGCCCATGACGATCTCGGGCGTGACCTTCACGCCAAAGCTCGTGGCGACGCCGGCGCAGATCTCGCTGATCCGCGCGAGGAGGACATCCTTGACCGCCTCGCGATGAAACCGCATCGTGCCGCGGATGGTCACGCGTCCCGCGATCTGGTTCGGCGCGGTGCCGCCTTCGATCGTGCAGAGCGAGAGCACCGCGGTGTCGAGCGGATCGACGCTGCGCGATACGATCGACTGCAGCGCCACGATGAGATGGCCGGCCGCCATGACCGGATCGCGCGTCAGATGCGGCATGCCGGCGTGCCCGGCATGGCCCTCGATGGTGAGGGTGACGCGCCCGCCCGAGGCCATGACGACGCCGTCATGGACCGCGATGGTGCCGGCTTCGAGCCCCGGCCAGTTGTGGAAGCCGAACACCCGGTCCATCGGAAAGCGCTCGAACAGCCCGGCGCCGACCATTGCGCGCGAGCCGCCATAGCCTTCCTCGGCCGGCTGGAAGATGAAATCGACCGTGCCGCTCCAGCTGGTGTCGGCGGCGAGCAGCGCCGCGGCGCCGAGCAGCGAGGCGGTGTGCCCGTCATGGCCGCAGGCGTGCATCACGCCTGATGTCTTCGAGGCATAGGGCAGGCCGGTATCCTCGGTGATCGGCAGCGCGTCCATGTCGGCGCGCAGGCCGACGCGGCCCTGCGCGTGCCCGCGCGTCAAGGTCGCGACGACGCCGTGGCCGCCGATGCCAGCCTCGAAGGGAATGCCGAGCTCGGTGAGCCTGTCCTGCACGAAGGCCGCGGTCGCCTTCTCCTGGAGGGACAGTTCGGGATGGGCATGCAAATGGCGGCGCCACGCGGTCAGTTTCTGGTGCAGTTCGGGTGTCAAGGTGGGTCTTTCGCAAGGAGGGCCGGCTTGCAGCTAGCATAGCCGAATATCGGGCCGCCGCATCAAGCGCCAGCGAATGCCTCGCGTGCAGCAATGCGCGCCGCCTCTTCCTCGTCATTCCGGGGCGCGCCTCTTGGCGCGAACCCGGAATCCATGGTGCAGCGATCTCTGCGGCCCAATGGATTCCGGGCTCGCGACTTCGTCGCGCCCCGGAATGACAGGCATCACGCCAGCTTCGCCAATCCCTTCCAGTCGAAGCCGACGCCGTGGCCCGGCCGCGTCGGCGCCAGCGCCTTGCCGTCCTCGAGCACCAGGGGATGCTCGATGTACTTGTCCAGCCCGAAGCCGTGCGCTTCCAGATAGGAGCGGTTCGGGCAGGCCGCGAGCAGATGCACGGTAATGTCATGCGCGCCATGGCTGGTGACGGGCAGGTTGAAGGCCTCGGCCAGCCGCGCGATCTTCATGAAGGCGGTGACGCCGCCGCAATTGGTGACGTCAGGCTCGGGATAGGACACCGCGCCCGCGACGATGTAGTTCTTGAACTCCCATAGCGAGCGCAGATTCTCGCCCGCCGCGATCGGCACCCCGCCGGCCTGCATGATGCGGACATGGCCCGCGACGTCGTCGGGAATGATCGGTTCTTCCAGCCAGGTGAGGTCGAACGGAACGAAGGCGCGCGCGGCGCGGATGGCGTCCTCGACCGTCCACTTCATGTTGGCATCCGCCATCAGCGGAAAGCCGTCGCCGAGATGCTTGCGCATGGCCGCGACGCGGGCGACGTCGGATTTGAGATCGGGGCGGCCGACCTTCATCTTGATGGCGCGAAAGCCCTTTGCAAGATTGCCGTCGGTCTGCTTCAGCAGCGCCTCGACCGAGAGATCGAGGTCGATGCCGCCGGCATAGCACGGTACGCGCGCGTCGAAGCCGCCGAGCAGGCGGAACAGCGGCAGGCCTGCGCGCTGCGCCTTCATATCCCACAGTGCGATGTCGAGTGCGGAGAGCGCCAGCACCGCCGGCCCACCGCGGCCGCCATAATGCAGGCCCCACCAGACATGATGCCAGATCGCCTCGGTGTCGTCGGCCTCGCGGCCCTCGACCAGCGGTGGAATCTCGCGCCTGAGGATATCGGCGGTCGCCCCGCCATTGCGCCCGACCGTGTAGGTGTAGCCCACGCCCTCGGCGCCATCGGCATCGCGCACGCGGCAGGTGATCAGCTCGAACGCGGCGATCTCGCCATGCGTGGAGTCGGAGAGCGTGACGGGGAGGGGGATCCGGTAGAATCCGGTCTCGATCGCCGCGATGCGTGCCATGCAGCCTCCCTGCGTTTTCTTTGCAGGCTAGGACGGCGCGCTCCTGCAGGCAACTGCATTTGCGGCAATGCTGGTCCGTCTTCGCGCGTTCGTCGTTCGATCAGAGGGATGGATTGTCCAAATACCAACTTGCCTTGTTCCATGCAGGATCGTCGTCGATGCGATACTCAAATTCTCGCGGATAGTCCTTCGCGTTGAGAACGCCAAGCAAAGTGGCGCTGGCTTTTTCCGGATCGTGGACACGCCAGATAATCTCCCGGCGGGCATCGTGCGTGACCCGGGCCAGGAACAAGGCATTGCCTTCCACTTTGATCCGCGGGTCGAGCTTGTCTTCGAATTAGTAGAGCAGGTCCTGTTCGTGCTGGGAAGGAAGACGATCGTCAACCAATTGGATACAGTCGATCAGCACGGAGAGATGCCAGGGAAATGCGGTCTTGGGTTCGAATTGCTTGAGAGCAGAGTTGATCGTTGCAAATCCCGGCAGGTCCCGCTGGCGAAACCTGATCAGAGCGTGCTGCTCATCCGGAATGAGTTGGTTCATTGGCGATCGCGGCGATGAGTGGTTCGTAGGGTGAGGCAGCATTGTAGATGCGCCAAGCGCGTCCGCAACGCGTAACAAGGCCGCGCGGCGCGGATGATCCCGCTCACCGCTTGGTGGCGTAATAATTGATGCTGATCGAGGCCCGGTGCGGCGGCGTTCGCCACACCGACATCTCAAGCGTGTCGCCGCTGCCGGTACCGACATGCCAGCTCGCCAGACGATGATTGTCGTCGTTGGACGGCTTGTCGGTCCGCTCGCGGGCCTTCAATGATGTTTCGATCAGCCCGGGCAGCGCGTCGGCCGAGACGCCGACGGCCGACACCGTGCAGGTCACGCTTGGACCATCGTCAGGTCCCGCGAAATAGGCCGTCATGCTGCCGAGCCTCTCGCCCCGCCTGATCAGCTTCGCCGAGTAGAGAATATCAATTTTAGGCTCACGTTCCATCTCGGCCGTGATCGGGCCGCCGTCACTGACAAAACCCAGCCCCCCTGCGATGCGCTCAACCTGGCTCGGCCTGGCCGGCTTGGGCGCGCAGATCTTTGCGAAGAGATCAACCAGCAAGGCGCTGTTGTCCTCTTCCGCGCCAGCCGCGCTCGCAAGCGCCAGCAGCGCAAATCCTGCGAGCGCGAACCGAACCACGCGCCTCACCGCATCGTCGCAAGCTGCAAGGCCAGCGCGCAGGCGCGGTCGTATTCGTCGAGATTGATCCATTCGTCGACCGTGTGCGCCTCGTTCTGGCCGGCGCCGAAGGTCACGGTCGGAACGCCGTGGCGGACCATCCAGTTCGCATCCAGCCCGCCATTGGCGGCGCGCACGTTCGGGGTTCCGCCCACGGCAGACACCGCCTCGACCGCGCGTTTGACGACCGGCAGGTTCTCCTTCATCCGGAACGGATAATAGTCGGTCTCGGCCTTGAACTTGACCTTGCCGGACTTGCCTTGCGCGTTCGTGACCTTCTTGGCCGCCTTCTCGAACGCGGCCTTGTAGGCTTTGGTGATCTCCTTGAAGAATTTTCCGTCGTGGCTGCGGCTTTCACCGCGCACATGCACGTAGTCGGTGACGACGTTGGTGGCATCGCCCGCCGGGCGGCCCTCGCCGCCGGTGACGGGGCCGACATTGCTGGTGCCTTGCTGCTTGCCCTTCACCACCTTGCCGAACCAGCCGCCGGCCTTCACGTCCGCGAGCGCGAGCGCCATGATCATGGTCGAGGAGATGCCGCGCTCGGGCGCGACGCCGGCATGCGAGGCGCGGCCGAAGATCTCGACGGTCCAGCGGTCGGCCCCGACCGCGCCGATGATCACGTTGGAGGCCGAGCCGCCGTCATAGTTGAACGCCATCACCGGCGAGCCGAGCTCGTCGAGCTTGACGTGGTGTGCGCCATAGAGCCCGCTCTCCTCGCGCACGCAGAACAAGAGCGTGATCGGCGGATGATCGAGCTTCTGCTTGGCGAGCTCCGCGGCCAGCGTCACCAGCACGCCGCAGCCGCAGCGGTTGTCGCCGCCGAGCGCGGTCTTTGCCTCGTTGACGATCTTGCGGCCCGATTTCTTCGGCTTCGCGCCGGCGCACAGCGGCACGGTGTCCATGTGGGTCATGAACATGATGCGTGGCTGATTGTGCAGCGCGCCGCGGCCGGGCAGGTCGACGATGAGGTTGCCGGTCTCGGTCGGCACCGGAATACGCGTGTTGGCGTCGTCGAGCCGGATCGCCTTCGCCGGCACCCCGCTCTCCTTCAGCGCGGCGCTGAGCTCACGCCCGATCGCCGCCTCCTGTCCGGTGACGCCCTCGACGGAGAGGAAGCGCATGAGGCGATCGGTGGCGGCTTTGGTGTCGACAGGCATGGACTGGAATTCCCTTGATGCAAGTAGCGGCGCAGGCTCGTAGGATGGGTAGAGCGAAGCGAAGCCCATCGACCCGTGTGCGAAGATGATGGGTTTCGCGAAGCGCTCTACCCATCCTACGAACGCGGCGACGTATAAGTCAAAAAGATCAGCACGCCGAACGCCAGCGCCGCCGCCATGAACAGTAGCACCGCCGGCAGCCCCGCGAGCGCCGCCACCGCGCCGGTGACGGACTGCATCAGCGCGGTGCCGAGAAAGAAGGCGAGATTGACGGCAGCGAGTGCCTTGCCCGCGACCTGCGCGTCGACGAGTTGCCTGGACATGCCGAACAGCAGCGGCTGGGCGGAGGTGAAGAGCCCGATGAGCACGAACAGTGCCAGATCGTAGTGCGGTGGCATGACGGTCACGCCGAACAGCCATGCAACGGCAAAGTGCGGGGCTCCCAACGCCATCAGCGCAAGCAGCAGCGCCGCGAATGCGTGGGTGCCGGCGACCAGCTCGCGGCGGCGGCCGAGCCTGCGGTCGATCATGCCGATGAGAAGCGGCCCCACGATCATCGCCAGCGTGAACGCGCCGAGCTGGTTGCCGGCCTCGACCCGCGTTAGTCCCTTGACCTGCATCAGCCACGGCCCGCCCCACAGGCCGCGCAGCACCAGCGAGGTCGCCAGCGACACCAGCGCCAGCGCGATCAGGCCGCGCAGCGGCCGCGACAGGCCGAGCCTGAGCACCTCGATCATCTGCGACATCGGCGAGGAATGGTCCTTGTGCTCGGCCGGCTGGTTCGGCACCAGCGCGAACACTGCGAGCGCCACCACGACGCCGCCAACTGCGGAGACCCAGAACCCGGCACGCCAGCCCCAGGTGTCGACGACGAAGGCGAGCGGACTCGACGACAGCAGCATGCCGATATTGCCGATCGAGAGGATCGCGCCCGACCACAGTCCAAATCGCGCCGCCGACAATTGCTTGGCCGCGAGCGTCATCGGGCACATCAGCATGCCCGAGGTGGCGACGCCGAGCATGAGCTGGCCGACCGCAAAGCTCTCGGGGCCTGTCGCGAAGCCGGACGCGACCGCGCCGAGCACGGTTCCCGCCAGCAGGCCGAGCGACACCGGCCGCACGCCAAACCGGTCCATCGCCGCGCCGACCGGGATCTGCGCGGCGGCAAAGGCAAAATGATAGACCGAGGTCAGGCTCGCCAGCGCCTGCGGCTCGATATGGAAGTCTGCCGCCATCAGGTCGAGGCTGATGGCTGGAATGGTGCGCAGCAATGTCGAGAGCATGTGACCGCAGGCCAGCGCGACCAGCGCGAAGATCAGCACGCGAGTGGCGCTTCCCGCGTCGTCAGTGGCTGCGGTCCCCATGAGTGTCCCGTCCCGAGATGGTTTTGGGTGGGGTACATGATCAAGCGGCCCGTGCCAACCTCGGGAGAGGCAGCCTTAGTGCAAGGCCCGCCAGACAAGATCGCAGATTGCTTCGATGTCGTCGACCTCGCGCTGTTCGACGAGATCGTAGGATGGATAGAGCAAACGAAACCGATCAATCCATTCGTGACGATGATGGGCCTCGCGTAAAGCTCGACCCGTCCTACGGCTCAATCGCAACGATGGGTTTCGCGAAGAGCTCAGCCCATCCTGTGAGCCAAGGAAGCGGTCGCGGCCGTTAGGCCGCCCGCGCAACATCCGCGGGAAGGCGGCTCTCCAACATCGCGATCGAAGCGCGGAGATTGTCCTGGCGTGTTCTCATCGTCTGAGCAAGCATGGGATAGGTGGAACTGCTCGGGTCGGCATTGCCAGCTTTGTCCTCTTCCTCCCGAATATCGGCATCGAGCATCCGGACTCGCCAGTCCAAGTCGGCAATGAGAGCGTGGAGGTGCAAGAAGGTCGCGTCGAAACGGGACGTTGGCTGCATGTGATCGCCTCAATCTGAAACAGACCTCGTCGCGGGTCTGAGGTTTGTGTGCAATCCAGCAAAAGGGATGCCAAGGCGATTGCGCCGGGGCCGGGCAGCTACGTCGTTGGTATCATTTCCCCGGCGTCCTTCTGCCCCTACGCTAGGTCCCATTGGGAATCCGAATTTTTATTGGGGTAGTGTCATGTCGCAGGCGATTGAGTTGATTGTTGACGGCTATACTCGACTGAAGGACCGCCAGTCGCTCGAGGATCTCAGGATGCACCGCCGGCGCCTGGCGGTCGATCTGAAGGCCCGGACGGGCTTTGATTGCCGGTTGTCGATCGCTCAGATCGAACAGGACATCACGACCATTGAGGCGGGCCTGCAAGCGCTTTCAGGGCCTGTTGGCGGATAGGAGCCCCGGCGCCTTCCCTTGCGTGCAGACGCCGAACCGCGCGATCGAGCCCGCGGCGCGGATCGCGGTTGGCTGGGCGCCGCGCCGTTCCTGCAGTCGATTTGAGGGGCACGTCGGGAACTCACCCATGACCATGCCTGCTCTTGGCGCGCCGCATCTCGGCGCGCCGCCGTGCATGCGGCAGCGGATCTTGCCGCGCCGGGGACGCGGTACCCGGTGCCATGTCGCGTCGCGACCTCGCCGTGCCGCCTGACACCTTCACAGGTTCTTCCGTGACGAAGACCGCGTTCTGCCCGTTGTCCGGTGCTACCGCCGTGACGTCAGGCACGTTGTCCATCAAAACGAGTCTGACGCCGCGGTCTGAGACTGAACCAGACCGGCCGTCAGAACGTTGTTCCCGGCAAGATGTGGTATCATAGGGACTTGGATGCAGCTGGCGGCGGCAATGTCTTCCACCGAGAGTACAGGCAAGACGACCAGTGACGCGGCCCGCCGAGAGCGGAGGAGGGGCAATTCCTTACTGTTGGCTCTCGCCGTTGGATTTCTTGTCTTTGGTGCGGCCGCGGGTGCACTCTACTACGCATTGCGGCCGGAAGTTCTCCGGATCGCCGTTGGACCGCCCGGCAGCGACGATTACAAAGTCATCGAGGCAATGGCCGATGCCTTCAGGAGCGAAAGTCGAACCGTCAGGCTGTCTCCGATCAAAACTAACGGGGCGGTGGAGTCTCTCGCCCTGCTTGGGGCTGGCAAGGCGGACCTTGCCGTCGGCCGCGGTGATCTGGACATGCCCGCCGAGGCGCAAACCGTCGCCGTCGTGCGTAAGAACTTTGTTGTGCTGTGGGCACCCTCCGCGCCTGCGGGCAAGGGCTCGAAAGGAAAGCGGTCGCCGAAAATCAAGGAGGTCGCCGATCTCGCGGGGCACCGTGTCGGCGTGATTGGGCGGACCCCCGTGAATGCCGCGTTGCTGCGGGTCATCCTGAGCGCCTCCGGCGTGGACGCCGAGAAGGTCGCGGTGACGCACTTTGGCACTGAACAGATCGGGGAGCTGGCGCGCGATCTCACCCTCGATGCGTTCATGGCAGTCGGGCCACTCGACAGCAAAATCACATCCGACGCCGTTGCTGCTACGGCGCGGGCCCGCGGCGAACCGAAGTTTCTCGCCATCGAGACGTCGGAAGCGATCGCCTTGAGGCATCCCCGGTATGAATCGGAGGAAATTCCGCCCAGCGTCTTCAATGGGGATCCGGCTTGGCCGGGTGACAAGGTCGAGACGCTCAGCGTCAGCCACCTCATCGTGGCAAGAAAGAGCATGTCCGAAACCACGGTAGCCGCGTTTTTCCGGCAGCTCTTTGCCGTCCGTCAGGCGATTGCGAGGCAGGTACCTGGCGCTGCACACATCACCAAGCCGGACCTTGAGAAGGACACCGAGCTGCCGGTACATCGGGGAGCGGCGGCCGTCATCGACGGCAACGAACGCACCTTTCTCGACCGGTACGGCGATTTGTTCTGGTTCGGGCTCCTGCTTCTCTCCGGGATCGGCTCGGCCGTCGCCTGGTTGCGCCGCTACTTGAACCGCGACGAAAGGGAGGACAACACCAGCCATCGCAAGAGAATCCTGGCCATGGTCGCGAGCGCGCGTACCGCGGAATCCAACCAGGAACTGCTGACCTTGCAGCATGAGGCGGACGCCATCATCGCTGAAACGCTCGAGTGCTACGATGACGGCGCTATCGAGGAAGAGGAACTCGCCGCGTTTGGGCTGGTGCTCGACCTCTTGAGCAATGCCATTGCCGAGAGGCGAGCCGCGTTGCAACGTACCAGCTTCGAAACCGTTCGAGGCGCGGCAACAGGCTCTACGCTGCGAGGATAGTTGCGGCCATTTGAACCGGCCGTTGCGGATTCCTCAGCGCCTGCGCCGCCGTGGCTGGACCTCCGGTTTCGTCGAAGGTTGCACCGCCGGCGCGCATCCACAGGCTGACGGCGATGGCCGCCATCATATCCTCTCGACGCAACGGCGTTGTGGATGTTCATTCGGGCTCTCCAGTGAGTGCTGAAGCTTGGTAACTCCGGTCCCCTCAGTCTGGTCCGAATGGACAACCTCCTGATAGCTCACATCTCGTCGCCGCCAGCGACGCGCTCGATGCCGTACTTCGGCGCCGCCGTCGCCATGCGGGCGATTTCGGCCGCATCGACCGAGGGCGCGGGCCCGTCGTTAGTTGCGGGCTGACCGGACTCGCGGAAGAAGCCCTCGATCCCACCCGGCGTGAAGCCCAAGAGAATCCGGCTCGGGGTCGCCGCGGTGTTACGGAAGTGGTGCGGCGTACCGCGCGGCCCGAACGCGAACCCGCCGGGCCCGACGTCGTACACCCTGTCGCCGATGTGGATTTCGAAGGTCCCGTCGAGCACATACCAGAACTCGTCCTCACGGGTGTGGACGTGCGGCGGGGGCCCGCCGCCGGGAGCGGTCAGGCATTCAACAACCGTATAGCTTTTGCCGGTGCTTGCAGCGGTCGCCTTGAGCGTCAACGTATCGGCGACGAACCAAATGCGCTCGCCTTCGCCTGCGGGCATGGCAAAGCCATTGGTGAGGATTTTGTCAGTGTTGTTCACGGCGCGAATCCTGCTCTCTCATGTAATGGGAAATTTGAGTCTCGTTCCGACCCAACGTTTACCTGCTTCACGCCATCGATGCCTTGGGCGGGAATTGCGCTTGGGCCCAAGTCGACAGCTTGCTCGGTTGTTTGCCAGCGATCTTGTTTGCGAGTGCAATTTCGTCCTGCGCATTCTTGCCCAGGTAGGTGTGCGCTTCGAAGTAACCAAGCATGTCTGCCACCTCGGCGGCTCCAGGGAAGAAGGTGGCGAAAACCTCCTTGGGGACTTGCTTGAATGACAATTGACGTCCCTGTCGATTCAGCGTGTCGATGATTTCGTTGAAGCTCATGAAATCGCCGACGAGGGGCAAATACTCGCCATGGCCTGCCTGTTGCGGCTGTGCGAATGCTCCGGCAACGATGGCGCCGAGTTCGCGAATGTCGCCCATGTGGATGCAACGGACAGTCGGATCGAGCGGAAGAACCCAGCCCAAAGTTCCGTCTTCCTGCTCTTGCGGAGCTAGGATGCCGGCAAGGTTCTGATAGAAAAAAGGTGCGATGACAAACGTATGATACGCAAACCCGGCTTCCTTCACGATCCGATCGATCCTGGCCTTGCCGGTAAAGTGGTGAACGTGGAACTTGCCGCCGCTAACGGCTTCCGCATCCGGCAGCGTTGACCAAACCAAGTGTTTGACACCGGCCTCCTTGGCAGCGCGCACCGCTGTAGTTGCCTGCTTCAGTTCATCGGCACCTTCTTCCCAAAAATTGGTAACCAGAAAAATGCCGTGCGCTCCGTCAAATGCGGCCTTTAGGGTTTCCGGGCGGTCCAGATCGGCTTCGACGACTTCATCGGCGAGTTCGCGATGCTCTCCTGGGCTGCGAGTGAGAGCGCGTACCTTGAATTGGCCGCCGACCTGCAGGGCACGTACCACAGCCTCCCTGTTGTCCCGTTGCGCCGATCACCGCGATCAGTTTTCTATCGTTGGATGACATGCTTGGTCCCTTTCATTTTCACTGCCCCGGTATCCAAAAGTCTGGGACGCCGTCGCAGGCAACACGGGATACCTGGCGTGATCCCAGCCCGATCCGGAGAAGCTAAGGGCTTCTTTTTGTCCAAAAAAGTCCCTATAATCTGATGGTTCTTTTCAGGTAATTTGAAATGAAGAGCGCGGCCACCCCCAGTATCGATCAGCTTCTGGTGCTGCTTGTTGTGGCCGAAGCGGGAAGTTTTTCCGCCGCCGCCAAGCGATTGGGGCGCGCCACGTCGGCCATCAGCTACGCCATCGACACGCTGGAAGCGCAACTCGGTCTGTCTCTGTTCGATCGCGGAACGACCCGTAAGCCGAAGCTCACGCAACAGGGCGAAGCCATCGTGTCTGAAGCGAGGGCAGTTGCCCATAGCGTGGAGACATTACGCGCGCGCGTCCGGGGATTTCTTGATGGACTCGAGCCCGAAGTATCGCTCGTGGTGGACAGCATGTTGCCGAGCGATCGATTGACAGCACTGCTGCGTGAATTTCACGGTCAATTCCCTTCGGTACCGGTTCGCCTGCTGGTGCAGACCCTTGGCGGGGTCGAGCGTGTGATCCGAAACGGCCATGCTCGCATCGGCGTGGGAAGCCAGTTGCACATGGACATGACGGGGTTTCGCCGCATCGACATCAAAGGCGTCCGGGTCATTCCCGTGGCGGCGCCCGATCATCCGCTGGCCAAGGCGAGCACGGTTGCTCCACTGCAGGCTCGTGATTTCGTCCAGCTTGTTCTTGCGGAGCGATCCGCGGCGGAGAGCAGGGATTTTGGGGTCGTCAGCCTCAACACATGGCGCGTCGGCGATCAAGCAGCGAGGCACAAGCTTCTTCTCGCAGGACTCGGATGGGGCGGAATGCCGGAACCGGTCGTCCGGGCCGATATCGAGTCAGGAAGGCTCGTGCGGTTGAACCTTCCTGACTGGCGCGGCGCAGAACATATCATGCAGGCCATACACAAGACCGATACTCCCCCGGGCCCGGCAGGGCGGTGGCTGATCGAGCGATTGGTAACGCTATCTGACGAGGTCGAGGCGACTGTTCAGGAAACTACAAAGCCCATCAAACGCAGAGGGCACCGTCAGCCGCAGAGAAGAGTGCCCGCGCGCAAACGAAGGAGTTGAAGTCTGGACCAGTCCAGGATCCAGGACGTCCTCCATCAAGTCGAGGCGTTGAGTCGTTGCCATAGGACCTTGCGGTTCGACCTTGGAAAGCGTGGCGCTGTCGCCCGCGTCTTTCCCGGGCAGGTCGACTCGACAATGATGATCCAGTTCCTCCGGCGTCAGCTTGACTTCATCTCGACCAACAGCTTTCGCGTCTCGCCCAGCAACGCCTGGATCGCCCGTCGCTCCGCGATGTCGTCCGGTGTGAAGGCGCCGTGCGTGCGCGCATTCTGATTTCCCCTCGGCGCACCGGTCCTCAGCGCCCCGCCATGCATGCGGCAGCGCGCCTTGCCGTGTGCGGCTGGTGCGCGGCAGGCATCACCATCGCGGGTTCGGGCGCCGCAGCGGGGACTGGTCCGCATCGGGACGGTGTTGCGGGTGTGGCCGCCGGTCATGGGTTGGCGCCTTGGGTTGCCTCGCGCGGGCTCGCGTCCGCAACAATCATGCTCGCGTGCTGCGTGACGTTGCCAACGATCGCACGTCCTCCGTCCTGAACGGACAGGTTCCGCACCGTGATCGCGCGCTCGTCGCTGTTGCGGTGGCGGCTCAGGGCTTCGACCTGCGCGGCGAAGGTGCGGGTCAGCCGGGTCAATGCGCGTGTGACGCTCTCCTGCTGCGGAAGGTTGTCCGTACAGGCGAGGCGACAGGCGCAGCGCATCGCCGCCACGTGAACGGAAATCATCTGGGACACCAGCATGGCCTCGATGGAATCCTTCGGTGCGATGCTCCTGATCATCGAGACCATGAAGGCGAGATTGGCTTCGTCGGGCTTCTGCCCGATCGCGCTGGCTTTGACCAATTGCCTCAGCATGCCGTGCAGCGCGTCGCGGTCGGCGGCACCGAGCGCTTCGGCCAGCAGCCGCTCGCCGGCTTGCGGGTCCGGATGGCTGATCGCAATGCGGCGCTTGTAGAGTCTTATCCGCGGGCTCGCGGCGGGGCCGCCGCGATCGTTTGTCGCAAGCGGCGAGGTGATGCGGCGGTTCGGTGCTGTCGTCATGTGCTGTGTCCTTTGCCGGCGCAGGCGCGCGCGAACGACCGTTCGCTGCTGCGCGCGGATGCGAATTTTCAGATGTCGATGAAGGGCTTACGCGCAACCACGTCGGAGCGGCCCTGGTCAGGCCGGCCGTCACGTTCACGATTGTTGCGATGATGGCATTCTGCCGGTGTTTTGCCCGACGAGTCAAACGGCATTGCGAAGCGCGCAAGTCCTTGTTCTCTCAAGCGCCGGCTACTGTGCATGGGGTTGTTTTCGCACTTTTTATTTTGAGCCGGCCCGCACGTGCCGTGCGACGGAATTGACGTGCGTGGAAACGCGATTGCGGAATCCCGTGCGGCCGCTCATCATGATCCCGAACGCGCCGTACCAACAAACATGCACAAGCGGCGCCGAGGTCTGGGGAGAGAACCAATGCAACGAACGGCTCGCCTGCTGGCAGTCATCGCCGGATTGTGCGCCTGCGCGCTGTCAACAGAGGCGCTCGCGCAAAAATATCCGACGCGGCCGGTCAAGATCATGGTCGGCTTCAGCGCGGGCGGGCCGGTCGATGTCGTCGCGCGCATCGTCGGCGATCGGCTGAGCAACAAGCTCGGGCAGCCCTTTGTGGTCGAGAACCGCGCCGGCGCCAACGGCATGATCGCCGCCGAAGGCGTGGCGCGTGCGGATGCCGACGGCTACACGATGCTGGCTTGCAACTCGTCCACCATCACGCTCAACAAGACGCTGTTCAAGGACATCCGCTACGACCCGATAAGCGACTTCGCGCCGCTGACGACCGTGGTGTCGGCGCCGCTGGTGCTGGTGGTCAATCCGGAGAATCCCAGGACCGCCGACATCAAGACCGTGGCCGATCTCGTCGCCGCGGCGAAGGCCAGGCCAGGCGAGCTTGCCTACGGTTCGGGCGGCAACGGCAACCTCGCCCATCTCGCCATGGAGCTGCTCGGCCAGAAGGCCGGCATCAAGATGATCCACGTGCCGTATCGCGGCGGTGCCGCCTCCGAGGTCGGCATCCTCGCGCAGGAGGTGCTGGCGGTGTTCGATCCGCTCTCCGCCGTACCGCTGGTAAAAGCCGGCAAGCTGCGCGCGCTCGCGGTGTCCTCCGCCGAGCGGCTGCCGTCGCTGCCTGACGTGCCGACGGTTGCGGAAGCAGGCTATCCCGGCTTCGACCTGTCGTTCTGGGTCGGCTTCTTCATGCCGAAGGCTGTGCCCGCGCCGATCCTGGAGACGCTGCACCGGGAGATCGTCACGGCGGCCAAGGATCCGGCAGTCGCGGAGAAGCTCGGCTCGCAGGGCGTTGTCAGCGTGCTCAGCCCGGCCGAGTACGCCGCGAAGATCGCGAAGGAGACCAAGGAGCTCGCCGAGGTCGTGGTGGCGGCGAACATCAAGGCGGAGTGAGGCGGCCGCTTGGATTTAGGCATCATCGTACGGCTCGCTCCGCTGCACCTCTCCCGCTTGCGGGAGAGGTCGGCGCGCAGCGCCGGGTGAGGGCTTTCTCCTCTTGGGATCGCCGGCAAGAGCCATGTCGTACGCAAGCACGACGTGATCTTCCTGCCGCCCGGCGTCAAGCACGCGATCTCGAATTCGGGCCTGACCGATCTCGTGTTCCTGGTGGTGACCTCGCCGGTCACCGACGACGAGAAGCCGGTGTGACCTAGCTAGCTCGAGGAGCGTTCGCGCGCCGCAAAGCGGATGGCACGAGCCTTTGCGCTCTTTCCGGCCGCGCGGGCCGCGATCATGCTCCGTGCCTTGCCGTGGGCCCCGGCATTCTTGCGCAGCAAGGATGCGAACCGCTTGCGTGCACGGCTCGCCGAGAGTCGCGCCGCCAGCTGCTCGGCCTTGCGCATGATGGTGACGACCGACGGTGTCAGGTTCACCGGAACCCAGGCGACGTCCTTCGTCTTGGACAGGCTGCCGACGCCTTCGCAAGGCGCTTCGCGCGGCAGGTCGATCCGGATTGCGAGGGCCTCTGCGCGCTCGGTCCAGTCCTCGGCCTTGGTGCCCGTGATGATGCGGACATAGTCGCGCGTCTCGCGCGGCAGCTCGCTCTCTCTGGCGAGCCATTTCTGGATGCGGCCGGGACCTGCGTTGTAGGCGGCCGCGGCGAGGCCGAGATTGCCGAAATCATCACGCAGCTTGCGCAGGAATTTTGCCGATGCGGGCAGCGCCTTCATGGGATCGAAGGGATCATCCAACCCGACCTCGGCCGCCGTCTCCGGCATGAACTGCGCGACGCCCTGTGCGCCGGCCGGGCTGACCTCGTTGGAACGAAAGCGGCTCTCCTGCCAGAGCAGGCGTGCGAAGAACGGCACGGGAATGCCGCTGGCCTCGGCGGCTTCGCGAAGCGCGCGGCAGAAGCGTTCAGTCGGTGAAACCGGGGCCTGCGCGACGGGCTCGACCGCGCGCGGCGGTTCGATCGTCTCCTCATAGGCCGCGCGTGCGTTGGCGAGCTCGATGGCCTGCACGCTTGCGAGGAAGAGTTCGGCGAGGGGAACCAGAGAAGGACCGCGATCAGTCTTGAGAGCAGCGTGGTCGAAGCTTGACGGCTGCCAGGAGGGCGACGAGCCGACGTCGCACATCAGAATCAGGAACGCAGCGCAAGCCGCGACGACAAATCGCATCTCGGTAAGAGTCCTCGAACTGTGGGGGAACGACCAGCGCGTGCGCCGGTGAGGAGGACTTCATTAACCGTAATTGCGGCGAAGCTGCGATTCCGCGGGAAGGCAGGTGTTAGTACGGGGGCCTGCAGCAGAACATGCGCCGCCGGCCCCGCTGATCTACGGGGACCGCGAGCAAATGCGACGTGCGAGTGGTGGCACGGAGGCTAATCCTTCGGAAAATCCTTGCGCATCGCGATCTCGGCGGCGTCGCCGGGCGACAGCACGGTCTGGTCGAAGGCCGGTTGCGGCCTCGTCATGATGTCGTAGAGCGAGATGCCCTTGATGGGCTTGCCCATCAGCTCGCGGACGCAGTCGGCGAGCGTGCCGTTGTAGACGAGATAGGGCGGACCTCGGTCCTTCTGCCTCTCGCCCTTCAGCGACGGCCACTTCTTCAGCTCGGCCGGCGCGTCATAGACGATCGGCGATCCCTCTTTGAACATGCGTCTGGTCTCGGGCGGCGTGGATAGGCCAGAAGCCTAGAGCCGCCCGGTAAACGCTTGTTAAAGAATTAGTTCAAATCAGCCGGCAACGAAGGCGAGCAGGGTGCCGTTGGCCTTGGCCGGCGGCACGACGATCGCAGGCCCGCTGCGCAGCGCCGCCGCGCCCAGCGCCTTCTCGGTCGCGGCGAGATCGCCGCTGACCAGCACCAGCGCCGCGCCGCCGCGCTCGGAGAGGCCCGCGAGCGGCACGCCGGGATAGCGCTTTCCGAGCTGGTCCAGCGTCAGATAGACGAAGTCGGCACGATCGCCGCCGGAGGGTACGGCCACCGCGCCGTCGGCCTCCGCTCGCGGCTCGCGGTCGATCAGGCGCGCGAGGTGCGCGGCTTCCTTCGCGGGCTCGGGCGTTGCGATCAGCGTCTGCCTGATCCGCTTCGCCGCATTGGCGTGCTTCATCAGCTCGGGAATCCACACGGTCTCGCGGGTCTTGTGCTGGCAGGCGAAGATGCGAACGCCGCCCGGCGCTTCCGCGGTCGGCCACATGAAGGTGCGGAATTTTGCCGCCGAGACCGTGCCATCAGGCAGCGTCACCGGCCGCTCGAAATCGGTCGGGCCGATCGGCGTCAGGCCACGCGCGCGGATTTCCTCCGCGCCGGCGGTGCTATCGACCGCGGTGAAGGCGATGCGCTCGATGCCTTCGCCGCGCGTGTCGAGGAAGGCGCGGGCCGGCGCATTGTGCTCGGTCGCGGCCAGCACGCCGAGCAGCTCCATGTAGTCCGGGTCGAACATGATGGTGTAGTTGCCGGTGCCCATATGCGCGCTGTGGGTGCCGCGCGGCGAGACCGTGAAGCCGAGCTGCCGGTAGTTCTCGGCGGCCTTGTCGAGGTCCTTCACCATGACCACGGCGTGGTCGATACCGATGACGTTCTTGAGGGCCACTGTGATTTCCCCGCGGCAGATGCAGATTGGATTTGGGCGGCACGAGTGGCCGCTGTCCCTGTCTACGCCGGATAGACGATCAAGTCATTTTCAAATCGGCGGGACATGCGGAAATTTCATTCCGCGAAACGCGATATCGACGCGTGATGGCGTCAGCGCGCCTGCTCGATATAGGCGGCGAGGATGGCACGCTCCTCGCTGGTCATTTCGGTGATGTTGCCGGGCGGCATCGCGGTGGACCAGGCCGCGACGCGGCCGATCAGGCGGATGTTGCGCTGGATGTGCTCGGGCGCATCGAGCAATATGCCCTTCGGCGCGGTGACGATCCCGGCCCAGACCGGTTCGGCCGCGTGGCACATGCTGCACCGGGACATCACGATGTCCTCGACATTGGCGACCGTGGGCTGCACCGACAGCGCGCCGGTCTTCACCTCGCGCGGGCCGGCTGCGGAGAGGAACAGGATCGCGATCGCTCCAGCGGCGGCGACACCCCACACCCACCACGGCGATTTCCGCCCGGCGTGACGCTCGTTGAAGAAGTGGCGGATCACGGGGCCGAGCGCCAGGATGATCGCGACGATGATCCAGTTGAAGCGGGTGGCGTAGAGCAGGGGATAGTGGTTGCTGATCATCAGCACGACAACGGGAAGCGTCAGGTAGTTGTTGTGAACCGAGCGCTCCTTGCTGGTCTTGCCGAGCTTCGGATCGGGCGCCTGTCCCGCGATCAGCGCCGCCACGATCTCTTTCTGGTTCGGGATGATCAGCGTGAAGACGTTGGCGACCATGATGGTGCCGATGATCGCCGCGATCTGGTTGAACGCACCGCGGCCGCTCAGCACATGGGTGAAAGCGTAGGTCAGTGCGACCAGGAACAGATAGCCGCCGATGGCGAACGGCAGCTCGCGCTGCGCAAGCCCGGTGCGGCAGGCGGCCTCGTAGAGCGCCCATGCCAGAGCCAGGCTGAAGAAGCTGAATAGCCCGGCCTGGAATGGGGTGAGGTCGAGGATCGACTTGTCGACCAGGAACAGATCGGCCTCGAGATAATAGACCACCACCATCAGCGCGAAGCCGGACAGCCAGGTGGTGTAGGCCTCCCATTTGAACCAGGTCAGCTCGTCCGGCATCCGGGTGGGCGCGACCAGGTATTTCATGATCCGGTAGAAGCCGCCGCCATGGACCTGCCAGGCTTCGCCCTGCACGCCATCAGGCAGATCGCTGCTGGGTTGAAGGCTGAGGTCGAGGGCGATGAAATAGAAGGAACTGCCGATCCAGGCGATCGCCGCCACCACGTGCAGCCAGCGGAGCAGCAGGCCCGCCCATTCCGATATGATGGATCCCCACATGATCACCCCATCAGGTGCGACACAAATGCCGCAGCTTTGATAACCGCAACCGGCGGCCGTGCCCTTACAATGTGTCGCACCGATCAGCGGCATTTTCCAGTACGATGGGTCGGGGCTGATGCACATCGTGCGGGCATGAGCTGATGTGGGATTCGGCAGGCGTTTGACCTGCCGCAGAACGTTTACGGATCGATCGGCGTTGACGTCCGAGACATGCAGGCCGGGAGGAAGACGACGTGAAGAACCGGATTTCGATCGCGGTGATATCCGCGGGCTTGCTGGTGGCCGGCGCACAGGCCGAGCCGGTGCTGCAGGGCAAGGATGCCTACGGCGACTGGCAGGCCGACAAGCCCGGCACAATCAGGCTGATCCGGCCGCAGGATCTGGTCAGGCCCGGCGCCACGCGGTCGGTCGCGAGCTCGTCGCGTGTGGTGCCGCGTCCGCCGGAGGCCGCGCTTCAAGTGCCGGCGGGCTTCAAGATCGAGCTGTTCGCGGAAGGCCTGCGTGCGCCGCGCATCGTGCGCGTGGCGCCGAACGGCGACGTCTTCGTCGCGGAGACGCGGGCCGGCACCATCCGCGTGTTGCGCGCCGGCGAGGGCGGCAAGGTCGCGACCAATGAGGTGTTTGCCAGCGGCCTGCGGCAGCCGTTCGGCATCGCCTTCTTTCCGAACGGCGACAATCCGCAATGGGTCTACGCCGCCAACACCGACAGCGTCGTCCGCTTTCCCTATCAGGCCGGCGACCTCAAGGCGCGCGGCAAGGCCGAGACGATCGTGGCAAGCCTGCCGCATGACGGCGGCCATTCCACCCGCGACATCGTCTTCACGCCTGACAACAAGCGCATGCTGGTCTCGGTCGGCTCGCTCAGCAACGTCGCCGAGGGCATGGGCACGCCGCCGGGCGGGATGGATGCGTGGTCGAAAACGCAGCCGCTCGGCGCGGCCTGGGCCAGCGAGACCGAGCGCGCCACCGTGCTGGCCTTCAATCCCGATGGCAAGGAGCGGAAGATCTACGCCACCGGCATCCGCAATTGCGTCGGCCTCGCGATCCAGCCGCAGACCGGCCTGCCGTGGTGCTCGACCAACGAACGCGACGGCCTCGGCGACGACCTCGTGCCTGACTACGTGACCAGCGTGAAGGAGGGCGCCTTCTACGGCTGGCCGTGGTTCTATATCGGAAGCAATGAAGACCCGCGCCACGCCGGCGCGCGGCCCGACCTCAAGGACAAGGTGACGATCCCCGACGTACTGATACAGCCGCACTCGGCCTCGCTCGGCATGACCTTCTACCAGGGCACGCAGTTTCCATCCGAATACCAGGGCGACGCCTTCGCCGCCGAGCACGGCTCCTGGAACCGGTCCAAGCGCACCGGCTACAAGGTGATCCGCATCCGGATGAAGGACGGCAAGCCGACCGGCGAGTACGAGGATTTCGTCACGGGGTTCGTGGTGAGCGACACGGAGGTGTGGGGCAGGCCGGTAGGCGTAGCAGTGGCGAAGGACGGATCGCTGCTGGTGTCGGAGGATGGCAACGGCACGATCTGGCGGGTGACGAGCACGCGGCAGTGACAGTGCTTTCCCTCTCCTCTTGTGGGAGAGGGTGGCTCGACGCGTAGCGGCGAGACGGGTGAGGGGTTCTCTCCGCGCGCACTTCTCTCGCTGTTGAGTTTGCGGATGCAACCCCTCATCCGGCGCTACGCGCCACCTTCTCCCACAACAAGGGGAGAAGGGAAGGCACCGCGCTCTGCCTCGACCTACCCCCGTCTCACACTCGCCCCGCCGTCCACCGGCAGCGTCACGCCGGTGATGAAGTTCGCTTCATCCGACGCCAGGAACAGCGCGGCGTTGGCGACGTCCCATCCCGTGCCCATCTTCTTGCGCAGCGGCACCTTGCTGTCGCGCTCGACTTCGACTTCGGCGCGGGTCTTGTGCCATTCGCGGGCGCGGGTATCGACGGCCATCGGCGTGTTCATCAGGCCGGGCAGGATGACGTTGGCGCGGATGCCGTATTCGGCGTTCTGGTAGGCGAGCTGTTCGGTGAAGGCGATCATCGCCGACTTCGTCGCCTTGTAGGCGACGTAAGGGTAGGTGGTGATCGCGGCCATCGAGGAGATGTTGATGATGGCGCCGCTGTGCTGCGCGCGCATGATCGGGATCACTTCTTTCGCCGCCAGGATGCAGCTCTTCAGATTGATGGCGACGACGCGGTCGAACGCCTCTTCGGTGATCTCTAGCAATTCGGCATCGCCGCCGGACAGGCTGACGCCGACATTGTTGTGCAGCACGTCGATCCGGCCCCAGCGTGTCTGCGCGTCCTTGACCATCGCCTTGATGTCGGCGGCTTTCGTCACGTCGGCCTTGAAGGCCGCGGCGGTGCCGTTCTTCTCGGTGATCATCGCGACGGTTTCCTGTGCCGATTCCAGATGATGATCGACGCACAACACCCTGGCGCCCTCGCGCGCGAAGGTGAGCGCGGTGGCGCGGCCGTTGCCCATGCCTTCGCCGGGGCTCTGGCCGGCCCCAACCACGATCGCAACCTTGTCCTTCAAGCGCATCTCGGTTCACTCCCGGGCTCGGGACACTGTTCATCCCGATATTTTCGTGCAGATTAGCAATCGCCCCGATCGGAGAGAAGGGCGCGACCCCTGTGTTCATGTCATTGACATTACATGGAATTGCATGTTGCGGCCGGTCCACGCGCATGGCTGGTCCTTGCGGTTGAGGAACCGTTCCGACGTTGCAGCGTTTGTTGCGGAGCCTGTCCCACGCTAGGCTCTGTCCCGGGGCTTCCCAATCGCCTGTGGCTTGCCGATGAATCTGCTCGATCCAAAAGGGCCGGTGGCTGCCGCCAACAGCACCATCCTGGTCGATTCCGTCTTCATCATGCTTGCGATCGTGGTGCCGACCATCATCGCGATCCTGGCGTTTGCGTTCTGGTTTCGCGCCTCAAATCCGAAGGCGCGCTTTCAGCCCGACTTCGTCTATTCCGGGCGCGTCGAGATGGTGGTGTGGGCGATCCCGGCACTCACCGTCATCCTGCTCGGCGGCGTCGCCTGGATCGGCTCGCATCAGCTAGATCCCGCGGCGCCCGTGCCGGGCACCGGCAGTCCGGTGCGGATTCAGGCGGTCTCGCTCGACTGGAAATGGCTGTTCATCTATCCGGACCAGCGCATCGCGACCGTCAATGCGCTGACGGTGCCGGCCGGCGCGGAATTGAATTTCCAACTGACGTCGTCGAGCGTGATGAACACGTTCTTCGTCCCGCAGCTCGGCAGCATGATCTACACCATGAACGGGATGGTGACGAAGCTGAACCTGCGCGCCGACAACGAGGGCAAGCTTCAGGGCCTGTCGGCGCATTTCTCCGGCGACGGCTTTCCCGACATGATGTTCGACGTCAACGTGATCTCGCCGCTCGCATTTCCGGATTGGGTCGCGACCACGGCGAAGTCCGATGCCGTGCTGAACGAGGACAGCTACAAGAAGCTGATGCAGCAGGGCGTCGAGAAGGGCAGGCCGACCTATCGCCTCGAAGATCCCCGCCTGTTCGACCTGATCGCGACCCAGCACATTCCGCCGGGGCCGGGGCCGGAGCTGATCTCCGACGCCGGGCGGCCGCACAGTGGAGGCCACGATGCTCGGTAAGCTCGATTGGTCGGCCATTCCATTTGATCAGCCCATTCCGCTCGTCGCCGGTGCCGTGGTGCTGGTTGCGATCCTCGCGGTGTTGATCTGGGTCGTGGTGAAAGGGCATCTGCCCTATCTCTGGCACGAGTGGATCACCAGCGTCGACCACAAGCGTATCGGCGTCATGTACATCCTGCTGGCTTCGGTGATGCTGCTGCGCGGCGGCAGCGACGCGATCATGATGCGGATCCAGCAGGCGGTGGCCTACCAGTCGCAGGGCTATCTGCCGCCGGAGCATTACAACCAGATCTTCTCGGCCCACGGCACCATCATGATCTTCTTCGTCGCGATGCCGTTCGTGATCGGTCTGATGAACCTGGTCGTTCCGCTCCAGCTCGGCGTGCGCGACGTCGCTTTCCCGACGCTCAATTCGGTCGGCTTCTGGCTGACCGCGACCGGCGCGCTGCTGGTCAATCTCTCGCTCGTGATCGGCGAGTTCGCCCGCACCGGCTGGCTCGCCTTCCCGCCGCTGTCGGGACTGTCCTATTCGCCGGGCGTCGGCGTCGATTACTACGCCTGGTCGCTCCAGATCTCCGGCGTCGGCACGCTGGTCGCCGGCATCAATCTCGTCACGACCGTGCTGAAGCTGCGCACCAGGGGCATGAACTATCTGCACATGCCGATGTTCTGCTGGACCACGCTGGCCTCCAATCTCCTGATCGTCGCGGCGTTTCCGATCCTCACCGCCACGCTCGCGATGCTGCTGCTCGACCGTTACCTCGGCTTCCACTTCTTCACCAACGAGGCCGGCGGCAACGTCATGATGTTCATGAACCTGATCTGGGCCTGGGGCCATCCGGAGGTCTACATCCTGGTGCTGCCGGCCTTCGGCATCTTCTCCGAGGTGGTCTCGACCTTCTCCGGCAAGGCGCTGTTCGGCTATCGCTCCATGGTGCTCGCCACCATGGCGATCTGCGTGATCTCCTTCATGGTCTGGCTGCACCATTTCTTCACGATGGGCGCCGGGCCCGACGTCAATGCCATCTTCGGCATCGCCAGCATGATCATCGCGGTGCCGACCGGGGTGAAGATCTACAACTGGCTGTTCACGATGTATGGCGGCCGCATCCGCTTCGCGACGCCGATGCTGTGGGCGGTCGGCTTCATGGTCACTTTCATCATCGGCGGCCTGACGGGCGTGCTGGTCGCAGTGCCGCCGGCCGACTTCATGCTCCACAACAGCATGTTCCTGGTCGCGCACTTCCACAATGTCATCATCGGCGGCGTGCTGTTCGGCGCCTTCGCCGGCTTCGAATACTGGTTTCCGAAGGCGTTCGGCTTCCGCCTCGACGAGCGCTGGGGCAAGCTCGCGTTCTGGTTCACCTTCCTCGGCTTCTACGTTACCTTCATGCCGCTTTATGTCGCCGGCATGCTCGGCATGACCAGGCGCTTGCAGCATTACGACGTCGCGGCGTGGCGGCCCTGGATGCTGGTCGCGGCGGCCGGCATGGCCGTGCTGACGATCGGGGTGATCTGCCAGATCATGCAGCTCGTCGTCAGCATCAGGAATCGCGAGGCCCTGCGCGACCGCACCGGCGATCCCTGGGACGGGCGCTCGCTGGAATGGGCGACCTCGTCGCCGCCGCCGGTCTTCAACTTCGCTTTCAGTCCCGATGTGCGCGGCGAGGATGCTTATTGGGACATGAAGGCGCATGCCCGGCAGCAATCGTTTGAGCACGAAGTGCCCGAATATCACGACATCGAAATGCCCCGGAACTCGCCGACCGGCTTCGTCTGCGCGTTCTTCGCCACCATCATGGGCTTTGCGCTGATCTGGCACATCTGGTGGATGGTGATCCTGGGCGGCATCGGCGCGTTCGCGACCTTCGTCGTGTTCGCCTGGCGCGACCATGACGAATACGTCATTCCGGCCGACGAGGTCGCCCGCATCGATCGCATCAATCTCGAGGAGCGACGCAGCCTCGTCAGCATGGCGGGAGCGGTTTGATGTCGATGACCGCAACCGTCGGCCGCGCCCATGCCGATCCCCATCACATCGGGCTCGTGATCGAGCATCCCGGGCCAGCGTCGAAGCGGATCGTGACCGCCTACGGCTTCTGGGTTTTCCTGCTCTCCGACATCGTGATGTTCTCCTGCTTCTTTGCGGCCTATGCGGTGCTGTCCGGCCAGACCGCCGGCGGTCCCAAGGGCGCGGAGATCTTCGAGCAGCGCAACGTTGCGATCGAGACGGTCTGCCTGCTGCTGTCGAGCTTCACCTGCGGCATGGCCAGCATCGCGGCCGACGTGCGCAACCGGTTCTGGTTCTATCTCGGCATGGCCGTGACCTGCGTGCTCGGGCTGATCTTCCTCGCCATCGAGTTCCGCGAGTTCGCCGATCTCGTCGCGCGCGGCTACGGCCCGTCGCGCAGCGCGTTCCTGACGTCGTTCTTCTCGCTGGTCGGCTGTCACGGCCTGCACGTCTCCGCCGGCGTGCTCTGGCTCCTCACCATGATGGCGCAGGTCTTCGCCAAGGGCTTTCGCGCCGACATCCTGCGCCGGATGATGTGCTTTGCGCTGTTCTGGCACGCGCTCGACATCATCTGGGTCGCCGTCTTCTCCGTCGTCTACCTGCTTGGGAGTGGCGCATGAGCGATCAGACGCACATCCATCATGACCTCGCGCCGGGCGAGGAAGAGCAACACAGTGTCGGCGTGCGCATCCTCGGTTACGTCATCGGCCTCGCACTCGCGCTGCTGCTCACGGCGACGTCGTTCTTCATCGCCGGCACCGACCTGGTCTGGCAGCCGTCCATTCCCGTCGCGTTGATCGTGCTCGCGATCGCGCAGATGGGCGTGCACCTCGTGTTCTTCCTGCACATCACGACCGGACCCGACAACACCAACAACGTGCTGGCGCTCGCCTTCGGGCTGCTGATCGTCTTCCTGGTGGTCGGCGGCACCGTATGGATCATGGCACATCTCAACCAGAACATGCCGCCGATGGACCAGATCATGCCGATGCGGAAGTAGGGAGCACAAAAAAGAAGAGCCGCTTGTTTGTGACAAGCGGCCCAAGTCTAGGGAGGAAACGCCCGAGCAAAGACAATCCAATGAGGATCGTCTGCCAAGGAAGCGCTCGCGCAAAGCGCGTGCGCACGTTGATAAGTGCAGCAACTCCCCATGGAGTTCAATTCCGGATCAATACTGTCTCCGGTTACCGCTCACGGCTGCGTGAACGACTTGTTCACTTCGGCCGGCGGCAATTATAGGCCTTGCGGAAGCCGGCGGCCTGGGCATCGTCCTCGGAGCAGAACCAGCGGTCCGGCCTGGTGGTCGCCGGATAGCTCGTGCAGCCCCGCAAATGATAGATGCCGATATTGCCGGTGACGCGGGCGCGCACCGCAAGCTTGCCCTTGATGCTGCAACTCGGCGGCATGGTCAGCTCCTCCGGAAACAGCACGGCGCGGATCTCCTCGTCGCGATCGGCGCGGCAGGCGGCGCCGAGCAACGCGCCGTCCTTCTTGCCGGTGCGGAATTCTTGCGGTGCAACAAAGCAGCCCTTCCAGATTCCGGACGAGGCCGTCTTGGCTTCGGCCGCCGCCGGCTTGACGTTGGCCTTGATCGGTTCGCGGGCGATGGCGAAGCCGAGCTTCACCAGTTGCTCGTTCAGGCTGGCCTTGTCGCCCTCGGCCGTGCAGATCGCACGGTGGCGTTTGCCGAAGCTCTTTTCCGGCCCGACATCGTCACAGCGTACCGCCCGTTTGCCGATCAGCTTGGCCAGCTGATCGCGGGCCTCGATGCCGCAGGTCCAGGGATCGGCGTGATCGTCGATGCAGACCTGGTCGAGCTCGGGCGCGTCGACGCCGTCGAGCCGATAGGTGACGTCGCCAAGCTGGATGGAATTGGCGTCCCGGACGGTCGCAGCAGCCGTCAGCGCGGAGGCAGGGCCGGAAGAAGCCAGAAATCCGGATAGAGCGAGAAACAAAACAAGCGCGACAGCGCGGGCGGCGGCAAATGAATTCTCGAAGGACATAACTTCTCGCTATCGATTGCTCTTGCCCCTCGTTCCTAGCATTCGCCCGCGGCGATACCAATGGTCTGCGCCCTGCGAAGTGCGACATTCGCCTGCCAGCCTTTACTCGCCGGGCACTCTGCCCCTATCGTTCGGCGTCGTAGACACGGCAGCAAGAGGCCGAATCGTCCGGGAAGCGGCGAGGGCGGGAGGACAATGCTTCGATGAAAGACCCCGTGGACGTCCTGATCATAGGCGCCGGCGCTTCAGGCGCGGCGGTGGCGTGGTCGCTGGCCGAGACCAAGATGCACATTCTCTGCCTGGAGCAGGGCGGCTGGATGAACCCGGCGGAATACCCCAGCACGGGCCGGGACTGGGAAGCCAAGTTCTACGGCGAGTGGTCGTCGAGCCCGAACGTCCGCGGCCGGCCCGAGGACTATCCGATCAATGACGACAATTCGCCGATCAAGGTCGTCAACTACAATGCGGTCGGCGGCTCGACGGTGATGTACACCGCGCACTGGCCGCGGCTGCATCCCTCCGATTTCAAGGTGAAGACGCTCGACGGCGTCGCCGACGACTGGCCGATCGACTACGACGCGCTGACCCCGTTCTTCGAAGAGAACGACCGCATGATGGGGACGTCCGGCCTGTCGGGCGATCCGCTCTCGCCGCTGACGCATCCGCCGATGCCGCAACAGCCGATGGGACTGTCCGGTGCGATCATCGGCAAGGCCATGAACAAGCTCGGCTGGCACTGGTGGCCGTCGGACACGACGGTCGCGACCATGGATTATGAGGGCCGGGCGCGCTGTATCAATCTCGGCCATTGCACGCCGGCCTGCGCGCAAGGCGCCAAATCCTCGACCGACATCACCTATTGGCCGCACGCGATCCGCGCCGGTGTCGAGCTGCGCACCCATTGCCGGGTGCGCGAGATCACCACCGACGAGAACGGCATGGCCTCGGGCGTGGTCTATTACGACAAGGACGGCGTCGAGCAGTTTCAGCCGGCGCATGTCGTCATCATCGCCTGCAACGGCGTCGGCACGCCGCGGCTGCTTTTGAACTCGGCGTCGGGGCGCTTTCCGAACGGGCTTGCCAATTCGTCGGGTCTCGTCGGCAAGAACCTGATGTTCCATCCCTATGCGCAGATCTACGGCTATGTGAAGGAGCCGACCGATAGCAACCGCGCGCCACCGACCTGCCTGTGGAGCAAGGAATGGTATGACACCGACCTCTCGCGCGGCTTCGTGCGCGGCTACGGCGTCCAGTTCGTGCGCGGGGCAGGGCCGGTGTTCGAGGCCGTCGTCAGCGAGCAGAAGGGCATCCTGCCCTGGGGCGCCGATCATCACCGCGTCTTCCGCAAGCTCAACGGCCATCGGCTCGGTTTCTCCGCGATCTGCGAGGACCTGCCCGAGGAGCATAATTGCGTCACGCTCGATCCCGTCCTGAAGGACAGCCACGGCATTCCCGCGCCGAAGATCGACTACACGATCAGCGAGAACAGCCGGAAGATGATGGAGCATGCGCTGGCGCGCGGCCGGGAGGTGCTCGAGACCGCGGGGGCGACCGACATCTGCGTCAACTCGCCGATCCCGTGGGGCGGCTGGCATCTGCTCGGCACGGCGCGGATGGGCACCGATCCCGAACGTTCCGTCGTCAACGAATGGGGCCGCTCGCACGACGTGAAGAACCTCTTCATCGTCGACGGCAGCATCTTCGTCACCTCGGGCGGCGTGAACCCGACGTCCACCATCCAGGCGCTCGCGCTGTACGTCGCCGACCAGATGAAGCAGCGCCTCGCCAATTTGTTCGATTGAGGATTCTTATGACCGAACAGATCACCCTCACGCCGCGGCAGCGCCAGGATTTGCGCGCCATAGCCGCGATGATCATTCCACCGAGCGAGGAATACCGGGTCCCCGGCGCCGATGACGAGATCATCCAAGCCGACATTCTTGCAACCCTCGGCCGCGACACGAGGCCGGTCGTGGCGGCGCTCGATCATCTGGCGCGGCTCGCCGGCATGCCGCTGGCGGACCTCGAAGCCGCCGCGCGCGATGGCGTCGCGCAGCAGTTCCGCAGCTCCGGCGGCGCGGCAGCTGCAACCCTCGCCCGCGTGGTGCTGCAATGCTACTACCGCGACGACCGCGTGCTGCGCTCGCTCGGGCTGGAGCCGCGCGCGCCGTTCCCCAAGGGGCATGTGCTCCCGGACGGCGACTGGTCGCTGCTCGATCCGGTCAAGGCAAGAGGGGGCGCACTGCGGCGCGCGCCTTAGTCGTCAATACCCGGCAGCCCAGCCTTGCGCCCCAGGCGGGCCACTTGCGCGAGGGGGAACAGGCCACCATCTGTGTGAGCCTCAAGGACTTTTGCCATGCTGGATTTTACCTCAGATATCGCCGATGACGCCTCGTCATCGCTAACGACAGCGGCTGCGCCGGCCGATGACCGGGCGCTGCTGGACGCCTATTCCAATGCCGTGATCGACGTCACCGACCGCGTCGGCCCTGCCGTCGTGCGCGTCGAGACCGGGCCCAAGGTGCCGAACGGCCGCGAGCGCGGTGGGCTCGGCTCGGGCATCGTGATCTCGCCGGATGGGCTTGTGCTCACCAACAGCCATGTGGTCGGCGCCTCCAAGGAGATCCGGCTGCGGGACGTCGAGGGCCATGTCGGCGACGCCCAGGTGCTCGGCGTCGATCCCGACACCGACCTTGCGCTGCTGCGCGCCAACGGCGTGCGCGACTTGCCGTATGCCGCGCTCGGCAACTCCAAGACCCTGCGCCGCGGCCAGCTCGTGATCGCGATCGGCAATCCGCTCGGCTTCGAATCGACCGTGACTGCCGGCGTGGTCTCGGCGCTGGGGCGCTCGATCCGCTCGGTCAGCGGCCGCACCATCGAGGACGTGATCCAGACCGATGCCGCGCTCAATCCCGGCAATTCCGGCGGCCCGCTGGTGTCGTCGAATGCCGAGGTGATCGGCATCAACACCGCCATCATCAATGGCGCGCAAGGCATCTGCTTCGCGGTCGCCAGCAACACCGCGCAATTCGTGCTGGCGGAGATCATCCGCCACGGCTATGTCCGCCGCGCCTATATCGGCGTCGCCGGACAGACCGCGCCGGTTCCGCGGCGGCATGCCGTGCTGGCCGGCGTCGAGAACAAGATGGGCGCGCTTCTGATGCAGATCGAGCCGGACGGGCCGGCGGCCAAGGCGGGCCTGTTGCCCGGCGACGTCGTGATCAGGCTCGACGGCGTCGAGATCAACGGCGTCGACGATCTGATCCGCGTGCTCGACCGCGACCGGATCGGCCGGCGGCTCGCCATGGACGTGCTGCGGCTTGGCCGCCTGCGGGCGATCGACATCGATCCGATCGAGCGGAAGCCCGCCCGCTAGCTGCGAGCCCGCGGGCGAGGTATGACGATGTCATGCCTCGCCTCCGGAAACTTGCCGCATGATGCCGGCGCAAGAGACTTACGACGTCATTGTCGTCGGCGCCGGCGCCGGTGGCATGACGGCAGCGGCGGTCGCTGCCGCCGAAGGTCTTCGTGTCCTCGTGATCGAGAAGACGGCCTTCGTCGGCGGCACCACGGCGTGGTCCGGCGGCATGGTCTGGATCCCTGCCAACCCGAAGATGAAGGAGGCGGGGCTGTCCGACAGCGTCGCCGATGCCGTCCAGTATCTGTCGAGCACGGTCCCCGAGCCCGCCAATGCCGGCCTGCGCGCCGCCTTCCTCGCGCGCGGACCCGAAGCGATCACCTGGCTCGAAGCCAAGACGGAAGTGCGCCTCCAGCCGGTGAAGGCCTGTCCCGACTATTATCCGGAACGGCTGGGCGCGACATCAGGCGGGCGCGTGCTCGAGCCCGCGGCTTTCGACGGCACGCGGCTGGGCCGGGCTTTCGTGCGATTGCGGCCGCCGCTGCCGGAGTTCACGCTGTTCGGCGGGATGATGGTCAATCCTCTCGACATTCCGCATCTGCGCCGGATCGGCAAGTCGCTGCGTTCGACCCTGCGCGCGGCGCGGCTGGTCTCGGAATACATGTTGCAGCGGCTGCGTAGCCCGCGCGGCACGACGCTGCATCTCGGCAACGCGCTCGCTGCGCGGCTCTTCGCCTCGCTGCTGGCGCGGCAGGTGGAGATCCTCTTCAGCGCGGATGTCGAGGATTTGTCGATGCAGGGCGATCGCGTCAGCGGCGTGGTGATCCGTCACGGTTCCCGCGACCGTGCGATCGCGGCGCGCCGCGGCGTGGTGCTGGCGGCTGGCGGCTTCTCGCACGATGCTGCTTTGCGCAAGCGGTTCTTCCCGCCTGCGGCCGGATTTGTCTCCGCGGCCAATCCATCAGGCACAGGCGACGGGCTTCGGCTCGCGGCGACGGCCGGGGCTGCGCTCAATACGGAGGCCACGAGCCCGGCCTATTGGGTGCCGGCCTCGCTGTTCCGGCGCGCTGACGGCAGCCGTGGCGTCTTTCCGCACACGGTGACCGATCGCGCTAAGCCCGGCGTGATCGCCGTCAACGCCGCGGGCCGGCGCTTCGTCAACGAGGCGCTGTCCTACCACGAGTTCGTGCTCGCCATGCTGCGCGACGGCCATGGCGAGCCGGATCGGCCGTTCTACCTGGTCTGCGACCGTCAGTTTTTGTGGCGCTATGGCCTCGGCCGCATCAAGCCGTTCACGCGTAACGTCCGGCGCTATGTGGCGAGCGGTGAGTTGATCGAGGCTCCCGAGATCGAGCAGCTTGCGGCCAGGATCGGCATCAAGCCATCCGTGCTCGCCGCGACGGTGGCGAGCTACAACACCGACGCAAAGGAGGGGCGCGATCCCGAATTCGGCCGAGGGAGCACGATCTACCAGCGTCACCTCGGCGACGCCGCGCACAAGCCTAACCCCTGCGTCGCGCCGATCCTGCGCGCGCCGTTCTTCGCGCTACGGATCTATCCGGCCGATCTCGGCACGGCGATCGGCATGAAGGTCGATGCGCAGGCCCGCGTGCTGCGGGGCGACGGCACGCCGATTGCGGGGCTCTATGCGTGTGGCAACGACATGGGCTCGATCATGAACGGCAACTATCCGGGCCCGGGGATCACGCTCGGGCCGGCGCTGACGTTCGGGTATATCGCGGGGCGGCATCTGGCGGAGGGAGCGACCACAGCGTCGAGTGCCGCGAGGGCATCTGTCGAGTTGTAGTCTCCGTCGTATCCAAGATCACCGTCATTGCGAGCGTAGCGAAGCAATCCAGGCTGCTTGTGGGGAAAGATTCTGGATTGCTTCGTCGCAAGGGCTCCTCGCAATGACGTGGAGAGAGCTCGCGCTCTAACCGCTACTCCGCCGCGGCGGCAAAGCGGCTGTTCTCGAGCTCCGCCTCCAGCCGCGCCGTCTCGGCCATCGCCTGCTTGATATTGCCTTCCTTGACGTGCCCGAAGCCGCGGATCGTCTCGGGCACGCGCGCGAGCCGTGCCAGCAGCGGAATCTGCGCCGCGTTCAGCCCGGTGATCCGCTGGTCGATCATCGCGAGATAATCCTCGATCAGCTTGCGCTCGGTCCTGCGCTCCTCGGTGCGGCCGAACGGATCGAACGCGCCGCCGCGCAGGAATTTCAGCTTAGCCAGCACGCGGAAGGCGTGGATCATCCAGCCGCCGAACTCCTTCTTCCGGAGATGCCCGGTCGTCTTGTCGCGTTGCGCGAAGATCGGCGGGGAGAGGTAGAACTTCAGCGTGAAGTCCCCGTCGAATTTCTCCGAGACCTTCTTGGCAAAGCTGCCGTCGGTGTAGAGCCGCGCGACCTCGTACTCGTCCTTGTAGGACATCAACTTGAACAGGTTCTTGGCCACGGCCTCGGTCAGCTCGACGGACGCCGGCGAGGCCGCATTCTCCGCCTTGCGCACCTTGGCGACGGCGGCGAGGTAGCGGTCGGCGTAGGCCTTGTCCTGATAGCCGGTCAAAAATTCCGCGCGGGTCGCGACGATGTCGTCGAGCGATTTGGTCGGCGCGGAGGCCCGGCTCTTGAACTGGAGTACGCTGCGCACCCGCGCCATGTCGTGGGCGGCAAGGCGGCCCCAGGTGAAGGCGAGCTTGTTCATCTCGATCGCGGCGCCGTTGATCTCGATGGCGCGCAGCAGCGCCTCCAGCGACAGCGGAATCGCGCCCTTCTGGAAGGCGAAGCCGAGCATGAACGGATTGGTCGCAATGGAATCGCCCATCAGCGCCGCGGCGATGCCTGTGGCGTCGATGATGTCGAGGTTCTTGTCGCCGACGGCGTCGCGCAACACGGTCTGCATCGTGCCCATCTCGAAATCGAGATCGGGGTTTTGCACGAAGCTTGCGGTCGGCTGCAGATCGGCATTGATGTAGGCCTTCGTCACCCCGCGTTCGGCGCGGCTGAGCGCGGAGGGACCGGCCGAGACGATCATGTCGCAGCCGAGGATGACGTCGGCGCCGCCAGTGGTGATGCGGACCGCCGAAATGTCCTCGGGCTTCGGTGCGATGCGGACATGGCTCATCACCGCGCCGTTCTTCTGCGACAGGCCGGTGAAGTCCAGCGCCGAGCAGCCGCGGCCGTCGACATGGGCGGCCATGCCGAGCAGCGCGCCGATGGTGATGACGCCGGTGCCGCCGATGCCGGTGACGAGGATGTTGTAGGGACCGTCCAGCTCACGCGCGGGCGGCAGCGGCAGGTCGGCGAACAGCTGCCCGGAATCGACCGCCGAGGTCTCGACCCGCTTCAGCGAGCCGCCGTGCACGGTGACAAAGCTCGGGCAAAAGCCCCCGACGCAGGAAAAGTCCTTGTTGCAGTTCGACTGGTCGATCTGGCGCTTGCGCCCGAACTCGGTCTCCAGCGGCTGCACCGAGACACAGTTGGAGGCCTGCGAGCAGTCGCCGCAGCCTTCGCAGACGAGTTCGTTGATGAAGGCGCGTTTTGCCGGATCGGGATAGAGCCCGCGCTTGCGGCGGCGGCGCTTTTCGGCTGCGCAGGTCTGGTCGTAGATGATGACGGTGAGGCCTTTGATGTCGCGCAGCTCGCGCTGCACGGCATCGAGCTCGCGGCGGTGATGGATGGTCGCGCCCTGCGGGAAGTAGTTGCCGTCAGGATATTTGCTCGGATCATCCGAGACGATCGCGAGGCGCTTGACGCCTTCGGCCCAGACCTGGTGCGCGATCTGCGCGACGTTGAAGCTGCCTTCGGCCGGCTGGCCCCCGGTCATCGCGACGGCGTCGTTGTAGAGGATCTTGTAGGTGATGTTGATGCCGGCGGCAGACGCCGCGCGAAGGGCGAGAAGTCCGGAATGAGTGTAGGTGCCGTCACCGAGGTTCTGGAAGATGTGCTGCTCGGTGGTGAAGGGCGACTGGCCGATCCAGTTCACGCCCTCGGCGCCCATATGCGAGATCAGGTCGGTGCGGCGGGTCGGCATGCTCAGGGCCATGCCGTGGCAGCCGATGCCGGCCATGGCGCGGCTTCCCTCCGGCACGCGCGTCGAGGAATTGTGCGGGCAGCCCGAGCAGAAGAACGGCGTGCGCGCGAGCTTGATCGGCGCGCTGGCCGTGACGGGATTGTCGAAGGCCTCGAGCCGCGCGAGGCGCTGCTCCAGCACCGGGCTGTGATGGCCGAGCTTGCGCAGCCGCGCGACCAGCGCCGACGCCACGATGGTCGGCGTCAGCTCGCCCTCGCTCGGCAGCAGCGGCGCGCCGCGCTCGTCGCGCTTTCCGGTGACGGTCGGGCGCCTGGACGCGTCGATGTTGTAGAGGATGCGCATCAGCTGGTCTTCGATGAAGCCGCGCTTCTCCTCGACGACCAGAACGTCGTGAAGCCCCTCGGCGAAGCGCTTGGCTCCGCTTTCCTCCAGCGGCCAGGTCAGCGCGACCTTGTAGATGCGCAGGCCCAGGTCCTGCGCGTCCTTGTCGGTAATGCCCAAATCGGCGAGCGCCTGGCGCAGATCGAGATAGGCCTTGCCGGTTGCGACAATGCCGAGTCGCGCGGGCTTTGAGTCGAGCACGATGCGATCGAGCTGGTTGGCGCGGGCAAAGGCCTGCACGGCGGCCATCTTCGGGCCGAACAGGCGTCTCTCGGCGTCCAGCGGCGGATCGGGCCAGCGGATGTTGAGGCCGCCGGGCGGCATCTCGAAATCGTCGGGCAGCTTGATCTGGATGCGTTCGGGATCGCTGTAGATGGACGCCGAGCTCTCCACGGTTTCGCTGATCGCCTTGAAGCCGACCCAGCAGCCGGAGAAGCGCGATAGCGCAAAGCCGTAGAGGCCGAGGTCGAGATAGTCCTGAAGCGTGGCGGGATTGATCACGGGGATCAGCGCTGCCGCGAACACCTGCTCGCTCTGATGCGCCAGCGTCGAGGACTGGCAGCCATGGTCGTCGCCGGCCAGCGCCAGCACGCCGCCACTGAGCGAGGTGCCGGCCGCGTTGGCATGCTTCAGCGCGTCGACCGAGCGGTCGACGCCGGGGCCCTTGCCGTACCAGATGCCGAACACACCATCGACCTTGGCGCCGGGAAACAGGCCGACCTGCTGGCTGCCCCAGACCGCGGTCGCAGCCAGGTCCTCGTTCAGGCCGGGCACGAAGGCGATGTCGTGCTGCTGGAGGTGCGACTTCGCCCGCCACAGCGCGTGGTCGTACATGCCGAGCGGGGAACCGCGATAGCCCGAGATGAAGCCGCCGGTGTTGAGCCCCTGAAGCCGGTCGCGTTCGCGCTGCAACATGGGCAGTCGAACCAGGGCCTGCGTGCCGGACAGGAAGATCCGCTTCGATTCGAGCCGGTATTTATCGTCCAGCTCGACCTGCATCAGCGTCATTTCGGAAGTCCTTATTGTCCTGGTCGGGCGGGGGATTTTGCGCCGCGGGAGGCTTGCGGCTGTGCGAAGCGGGAGATCGCAGTCAAGAGCATGGGCCGGCGAAGTCAATATCGCTGGCCGCATCCGTGGCGCTCCTGCTAGTCATGGCTTGCTTGCGGAGGACACCATGACGGCAAACGCATTCGACACCGAGATCATTGAGACGGCCGAGGCCTTGATCGGGCCGTGGCGCCAGCCGCGCCAGATGCTTCACGCGCAAACTTACGACGCGCACGCCTCGATCCATGATGACGCCACCGCGCAAAAGCTCGGCTTCAAGGGCGGCACCATCGAAGGCCCGACGCATTTCAGCCAGTTCGCGCCGCTCGGCGCACGGCTGTGGGGACAGGCCTGGTTCGAGACTGGCTGCCTCTCCACGCATTATCGCAACGCCTGCTTCGAAGGCGAGGAGGTGCAGGCGATCCTGTCGAAACCTCTAGCCGGCGCGAGCCAGTGCCAGATCCAGATGATCAAGCGCGACGGCACCGAAGTGCTGCGCGGCACGGCCTCGGTCGGCGAACCGCACGCGGCGACCGCGCTCGAGACCCGCCTCACCGAGCTCAAGCCGCTCGCCGATCCCGTGATCCTGCGCGATGTGAAGGTCGCGCAGACCAGCAAGCGGCAAGCTGTGCGCATGGCGTTCGACCAGACCATGGGCGACCTCTATCCGTTCTCGCTCCGGCAGAAGCTCGCCGTGATCACCGAGAACTCACCGTATTACTCCAGTGCCGACAACCCATGGCGCAAGCCGATCATCCCGATGGAGATGCTGAGCGTGCTGTTCCAGTACCGCTCCAAGGACGACCCGTTGCCGGCCAAGGGCCCGGCGGTCGGTCTGTTCGCCGACCAGGAGATCAGGCTGGTGAAGGGGCCGCTCTTCGTCGACGACGAGTATGAGGTGGAGCGCGAGGTGGTCGCGCTCTCCGGCAGCCGCCGCACCGAAAGCGCCTGGGTCAAGACGCGCGTGTTCGACAAGACGGACACGATGGTGGCCACCATGCTGCTCAACATGGCGACGCTGAAGGACTCGTATGCGCCGTATGAGGACGAGTATCGGCGGCTGTATGGGGCGGGGCGGTAACGCCATCCCCGTCACTCCGGGGCGCGCGTAGCGCGAACCCGGAATCCATTTCACCTTATACATTGCGGCCCGATAGATTCCGGGTTCGCGACTTCGTCGCGCCCCGGAATGACGACGGAGAGCGCACATCGTTTAAGCAAATGCACGCCGCAAAGCCGTCGCACAGCGAATGAGCAGACGCGCGTTCCGCTCCTAACATTCTGACAGCGCAGCAAATTCTCTCGCCGCCCGCGCCCCGCAGCTATTGTACACAATGGCACGGCGTTTGCAGAACTCCCGGCAAAGAGAGTTCTCGCGAGGGGCGGGCGTCATGTTGAACTCGACCAAGCCGACACTGGGCGTCATCAGCGCCGAGCCCGAGCCGATCAGGCTCGACTGGCCCGCCACCGCGCTTCTCATCATCGACATGCAGCGCGATTTCATGGAGCCCGGCGGCTTCGGCGAGACGCTCGGCAACGACGTCAGCCAGCTTGCGCGTGCGGTGAAGCCGATCGGCGCGGTGCTGAAGGCGGCGCGCGACACCGGCATGCTGGTGATCCACACGCGCGAAGGGCATCTGCCCGATCTCTCCGATGCGCCGCCGGCGAAGGTCGAACGCGGCGCGCCGAGCCTTCGCATCGGCGATCCCGGCCCGATGGGGCGCATTCTCATTCGCGGCGAGGCCGGTCACGACATCATCCCCGAGCTCTATCCGCTCGACAGCGAAATCGTGATCGACAAGCCGGGCAAGGGCGCCTTCTACGCCACCGAGCTCACCGACGTGCTGGAGAAATACGGCATCGAAAATCTGCTGGTGTGCGGCGTCACCACCGAAGTGTGCGTCAACACCACCGTGCGCGAAGCCAATGACCGCGGCTATCGCTGCGTCGTCATCTCGGACGGCTGCGCATCCTACTTTCCCGAGTTTCACGAGATGGGCCTGAAGATGATCAAGGCCCAGGGCGGCATCTTCGGCTGGGTCGCGGACTCAGCCGCAGTACTGGAGGCGATGAAGATTTCCACATCAGCTTAGGGGCATCACCATGAGCACAATGACGGGGACGGCCGGCAAATCTGATCTGAACACGTCCGGGTTCAAGCCGGCACTATGGACATCGGGCGACTGGAACGCGTTTTTCGGCTTCGGCACCAACATCCTCGTCAACATGCTGGTGCTCACGGGCCTGTTGCGCTTCGTGCTGAAGATGCCCGATAGCCTCGTATTCGGCCGCATCCTGCCCGCGCTCGGGCTGATGATGTGCCTGTCGACCTTCTATTACGCCTATCTCGCCTACCGCCTCGCGCAGAAGACCGGCCGCAACGACGTCTGCGCGCTGCCGTCGGGCGTCAGCGTGCCGCACATGTTCATCGTCACCTTCGTGATCATGCTGCCGATCACGATCAAGACCGGAGATCCGCTCAAGGGCTGGTCGGCCGGCCTCGTCTGGGTGTTCTTCCAGAGTTTTATTCTCATGATCGGCGGCTTCATCGCGCCGTTCATCCGCAAGATCACGCCGCGCGCGGCGCTGCTCGGCACGCTCGCCGGCGTCTCGGTCACCTTCATCTCGATGCGCCCGGCGCTCGAAATGTACATGACGCCGCAGATCGGTCTCGTCTGCTTCGCCATCATCCTGGTGAGCTGGTTCGGTGGCGTGAAATATTGGCGCGGCATTCCGGCGGGTCTCGTCGCCATCGCGGCCGGCATGATCATCGCCTGGGGCTCGAACCTGTTCGGTCTTGGCCTCGGCGGATTGAGCATCGCTGGCGTTGGCGCGGCGTTCGCCAATTTCGGCTTCTCGGTGCCGATCCCGGCGGTGGGCTACGTCTTCTCCGGCTTCGAATTCCTCGGCGTCATTCTGGTCACGGCCATTCCATTCGGCATCTATGATCTCGTGGAGGCCATGGACAATGTCGAGAGCGCGGAAGCCGCCGGCGACGAGTACCCGACCACGCGCGTGCTCACCGCCGACGGCGTCGTCAGCCTGATCGGCTGCCTGATGGGCAATCCCTTCATCAACGCCGTCTATATCGGCCACCCCGGCTGGAAGGCGATGGGCGGCCGCATCGGCTATTCGGCTGCGACCGGCATCATGGTGGTCGTGCTGGCCTGGTTCGGCATCATCTCGGTGCTGCTGGCGCTGGTGCCTGTCGTCGCGATCTCGCCGATCCTGCTCTACATCGGCATGCTCATCGGCGCGCAGGCGTTCCAGACCACGCCGGTCAAGCATGCGCCTGCGATCGTGCTGGCGCTGACGCCGCATCTGGCCGCCTGGGCCAAGCTCCAGATCGACACGATGCTGGGCTCGGCCATGATGGCGGCGACGAGCGTCGGCGGGCTCGCCGCCGACAAGGCCGACGCGGTCAAGGCGGCCGCGATCGCCGCGCTGCCACAGCAGGGCGTGTTCTATCACGGGCTCGAAGTCATGGGCGGCGGCTCCATCCTCGGCGGCCTCATCCTCGGCGCGATCGGTGTCTTCATCATCGAACGCGACTTCGAGAAGGCCTCCGCCTTTGCGCTGGTCGGTGCGGTGCTGACCTATTTCGGCTTCATGCATGGCGAGGCCGTCGGCATCGGCGGCGGCTTCGGCGTCACGCCCGCAGTCGCATTCGCCTACGCGGTGATGGCCGCCGGCCTGTTCGCGGCCAGCAAGCTGGGCACCACCGAGCACTATGCCGCGCATCCGGAGATGCACGCCGCGCCGGCGGAGTAGCAGAGCGAAGCATCGATGGCGGCCGGGCGGCAAGAAGTCGCCCGGCCGTTCCTTTCCGGACCGCACGCCCCGGCGAGTTAGCCGAGCCGGCCAATCCATTCGCGAAACAGCTCCGGGCCGGCTTCCACCGCGGCTGCAAGATCGTGCAGGCGGGTGTCGCGCGCTGCGCGCGGCGAGTAGCCAAAATGTTGCCGGAAGCTGCGGCTGAAATGGGCCTGGCTCACGAAGCCGAATTCAGCGGCGATCTCCGCGTTCCAGCGATCTTCATCGGCGTCATCAAGCAGCACATGGATCGCTTCGAGCCGCCGCCCGCGAATGTAGTCGGCGACGCCCGCGAGCGGCGCGAAGACGCGATAGAGCACCGAGCGCGACACGCCGATCTCGCGGCAGATAGTTGCCACCGAGAGGTCGGAGCGGCCCAGATTCTGGTCGATGAAGCGGCTGGCGCGGTGAAGGATGGCGATGTCACGCCGGGCAAGCCCCTGCTCGCGCGGCCGGGCGGCCACGCTAAGACATCCGCGCAGCAGGTCGAGCGTCGTCCGGACCGCATCGGGCGCGTCGTTCTCGTCCATCGCCGGAAGCCTGCGCCGCAGGAGCGCCATATGATCGGCGAGAACGCGGCCGGCGGCGCCGTCAAGGACGAGGCCGTGCAGGTCGAGGCCGTCGGGCGCGGCACTGACGATCGGATCGCGCTCGACGTCGAGGCTGATGGTGTCGGTCGCCGTGGCGACGCCGTCGAAGGGCCGGGTCAGATCGAGCACCAGCACCTGGCCGGGACCGGCCGAGATCGGTTCGCCGTCGACTTCGCCGCTCCAGGCGCCGCGCCTGAGCAGCAGCAGCGCGAATGAATTGCGGCCGTCGGCCTTGGCCAGCGCGGCGGAGCGCGTGAAGCGCACCGGCCCCATCCGGGTGGACGCAGTGACCAGTCCCCCGAGCAACCAGGCCTCGGCCAGGACCTCGAAGTCGTCCCGGTCCGTGCCCTCGGGGACCGACACGTCGTAGTGCGTGAGAATTGCGCGGTAGCGGTCGAGCCGCTCGGCGGCAGGCAACTCCGCGGTGTCGAAGCGCAGATACGGAATTTTCGTCATGCCAGGCCGCTCCCTCGGGCAGTTGGTCTGCAAATTGGGACGATCAGGCAAGTTTCCGCACCGTCGAACCGCAGTCTCCGGACATGAATATTCATATTATTGCGCGCGGGCCAGACGTGTGTGTTTCGCGGCTCGGACAATTTGCAATGACGTGAAGGTGAGCGATGTACGAGCGGGGGTTGAATCTTGCGGGGCGGTCGGCCGGGGGACGGATCGGCGAGCGGACCGGGCGAACGGGGAGGAAGGCGGCGTGGCGGCGCACGCGGCCAGCCGCGATTTGTGCAGCGGCGGCGATCGTGCTTGGCGCCTTGCTCGATTCTCCATCCGCGCAGGCGCAATTCGTCTGCGTCGACGCCAGCAACAGCACCGGCGGTGCAGGCGCAGGCTCTGCCGGAAGTACGGCGTGCGGCGCCGGCAGCACGGCCGGCGGCGCATCCAGCTCGGCCTACGGCGCGTCCAGCAACGCGTTTGGCAATTTCAGTCTTGCCGCCGGCGCCTTGAGCCAGGCGACCAACGAGCAAAGCGTCGCGCTGGGTTATGGCGCCAACGCGGGCGGTCGATACACCTCCGCCACCGGGGCGCAGAGCGCGGCCTACGGCTATGAGAGCTCCGCCTACGGCTATGTGAGCAATGCGAGTGGCGACTTTGCCGTTGCCGTCGGCTCCAACAGCAGTGCTGCCGGCTGGATGTCCACGGCGGTGGGGACCAGCTCCCATGCCTCCGCCGACTACGCGACCGCATCCGGCGGCTGGAGCACCGCGACCGGCATGTCCAGCTCGGCGTACGGAAACAGCAGCTACGCGGCCGGCGAAAGTTCGCTGGCCGTCGGTGCGTGGGCGATTGCCAATGCAGGCAGCACGAACGGGACGGCGGTCGGCTCCAACAGTGTGGTGACCGGCGCCAACAGCACCGCGGTCGGCGCGAACAACAGCGTCACCGGCAGCAATAGCGGTGCGTTCGGCACCGGTCAGGTCGTCCGCGGCAATGGCAGCTTCGCCATCGGCGACCCCAACACCGTGAACGGCAACGGCAGCTTCGTGCTGGGCGACAACAACACGATCAACGGCACCAACCAGACCGGCCGGGGCGACAACGTCAACGTGGTCGGCTCCAACAACATCGTGGCCGGCACCGCGAGCGCAGCCGGCTCCTCGGTGTTCGGCTCCGGCAACGCCGTCAACGCGCCCAATGCGCTGGTGATGGCGAACACGGCCACCGTGACCGGGTCAGGCGGTATCGCGATCGGCAACACCGTATCGGTCGCAGGCGCCAACGCCGTCGCCGTCGGCAACAATACCAGCGCCGGCTTCGCCAACTCCGCTGCTTTCGGCAACGGCGCCACAACGACGCGCGCCAATCAGCAGGCGTTCGGCACGGCAGGCAACACCTACACGATGGCCGGCATCACCTCGTCGACCAGCAAGGCCGCGCAAAGCGGCGCGACGCAGCTTGTCACGTCCGACGGCGCCGGCAATCTCGCGACCACCACGCTCGCCAATCTCGGCCTGGCCTCGACGAGCGATCTCAGCGCTATCAATGCGCAGCTCGCCAGCATCAACGGTCGCCTCGACGACCTCAGCGCGCGGACCAGCAAGGCGACCAGCGGCGTCGCCATGGCCTTTGCCATGGCCGGCGTGCCGACGCTGCTGCCGGACGAGACCTTCGCCATGACGATGAACTACGGGACCTTCGAGCGAGCCAACGGTCTCGCGTTCAATGCGGCGCTGCGCCTCAATCGGAACATGCAGTTCAACGGCGGCATCGGCTACGGGCCGGACCAGAAGGTCGCCGGCGGGCGCGTGGGGCTGCGCGTGGGCTGGTGAGCCCACCAGGATCGCATCTCCACGATTGGCGGCATCGGTGATCAGCCGCCCTTGACGGCACCCGCGGTGAGCCCGGCCACGATCTGCCGCTGCGCAAACACCGTCAGCAGCAGCACCGGAAGGGTGACGATCAGCGCGGCAGCCGCGAGCGGCCCCCAGCTCAACTGGTCGAACGAGATCATGTTGTAGACGGCGACGGGCAGGGTGCGCGTCTCGCGTCCAGCCAGCACGATGCCGAAGACGAAATTGTTCCAGGAGAAGATCACGGCGAGGATGAGGGCGACCGCGATCCCTGGCCTGGCGATCGGCAGGGCGACGTGGCGAAAGACCTGCCAGCGCGTGGCGCCGTCGATCAGGGCCGCCTCTTCCAGCTCGAGCGGCGTCGTCTCGAAATAGCCGATCATGATCCAGATCACGATCGGCACAGTCACCACGAGATGGATGATGATCTGCGGCACCAGGGTGCCGAGCAATCCGAGCCACTGGAACATCAGGAACAGGGGGATCAGGTAGGACAGGCCGGGCGTGATGCGCGCGATCAGGATCACGATCGCGGACTTGTGCGCAGCCATGCGCGCGATCCCATAGCCGGCGGGAACGCCGACGAGCAGTGCCAGCACGGTCGCGCTGCCGGTGACGACCAAGCTGTTGACGAAATAGGTCAGGAAGCGGTTGGAGGCGAGCACGTCGGCATAGTTCTTCCAGGCGATATGCTCGGGGAAGAAAACCGGCGGGTAGGCGGCGTTGTCGATCTCGAATTTGAGCGACAGCGACAGCATCCAGAGGAAGAACAGGATTGCCGGCGACACGATGACAAACACCGAAAGCCACAGGCCGATTTTGCCGATGATCTGACGAGGTGTCATGCGTCGCTCGCGATTTCTGTCCACAGCATGCGCTGGCGCATGTAGAGCATCACGGCCGCGAGAGCGACGATGAGGAGGAAGAACACCACCGCGATCGCCGAGCCGTAGCCGAGGTCGTAATAGGTGAACGCGACGCTGTAGAGATAGATGTTGATGGTCTCCGACGCCGAGCCGGGTCCTCCTTGCGTGATCGCGAAGATGATGTCGAAACTCTTCACCGCGTCGATCATGCGGATCATGCCGGCGATGAACAGGAACGGCATGATCAGCGGCAGCGTGATGAAGCGGAACACCTGCCAGAGATTGGCGCCGTCGATCTGCGCGCTCTCATAGGGCTCGGTCGGGATTGCGGCGAGGCCCCCAAGGACGATCAGCATCACGAGCGGCGTCCATTGCCAGGTCTCGACCAGCACCAGCGAGGGAATGACGGTCGCGGGATGAAACACCCAGAGCTGCGCGGGTATCCCGACCAGCGACAAGAGGTAGTTCAGCACGCCGAGCTGCGGGTGGAACATCATGGTCCAGACCAGCGCGATCGCGACGGGCGTCGCCATCATCGGCATGATGAAGACGCCGCGCAGGAAGCCGCGGCCGGCGAATTTCTGGTGGAACACTACGGCTGCGAACGTGCCGAGCAGCAGCGGCAGCAGCACCGACAGCGCGGTGTAGACCATGGTGTGGCCCACCGCCTCGATGAAGCGCGGATCGCTGGTCAGCCGCAGATAGTTGGAGATCCCGACGAAGGTGGTCGGCGAGCCGACCTTCCACTCGTTCAGGCTCATCCAGATGGTGAAGACCCACGGGAAGATGATGATGGCGAGCACGACGACCAGCGCCGGCACCACGAACGGCCAGTAGGACGGCGGCCGCAACTCTTTCTCCGGCGCGGCACCAGACTGTGCCGCGGCCGGAGCCGATTGTGTCAGCGCGCTCACGTCTTTTCGCTACGCTCCAGGATCGGCCGAAACTGGTCGTGGGCCTTCTTCAGCTCGGCTGCGGGATCGGCGCCTGACAGTGTCGAGGTGAGCGCCGCGCCGACGAGATCGCGGAATTCGGCGACGGGGATCACGACGGGCAGGCCGAGCTTGCTGATCTTGGCGGAGTCGATCACCGATTGCAGCCACTCCTTGGGCATCTTCACGCCGCTCTGGACTTCAGCGTCGTTCAGGATCGAGTTGCGGAACGGCACGCCGCCGCCGGCCTGCAGCAGCCGCGCGCCTTGCTTCTTCGAGACCGCCCACTGGCAGAGCAGATAGGCGGCTTCCTTGTTCTTGCTCGCCGCGGCAATGCCGAGGCCGTCGCCGTAGGTGGCTGAATATTGTCCCTTCGGTCCGGCAGGCACGACGGTGTAGCCGACCTTGCCGACGACGCGCGAGGCGGCCGGATCCTCCAGCGGCGGCGCCCAGCCGACGCCGTCGATCCACATTGCGGAGCGCCCTTGCGTGAACGAGGCCATCGACTCCATCCAGTTGAAGCCGGCAACGCCGGGCGGGGCGACCTTGGTCAGCAACGTCTGATAGAGCTTTGTCGCCGCGACCGCTTCCGGTCCGTCCGTGAGGATATTGCCCTTGGCGTCAAGGAATTCGCCGCCATAGTCGAGGAAGAAGTTGGTCCACAACGTCATGTTGGCGTTGCGCAGGCCGCGTCCGACGAAGCCATAGGTGCCGTCCTTGGTGTCGGTCAGCTTCTCGGCAGCAGCAACCATCTCGTCGAGCGTCTTGGGGACGGCGACGCCCTTCTTCTGGAATAGCTCCTTGTTGTAGTAGAGGATGAAATAGTCGACCGACCAGGGCAGCGACAGCATCTGGCCCTTGTCGTTCTTGGCGTATTGCAGGCCGGCGGCCGAGAAGTCGCTCTCGACGAGATCGGGCGCGGTCAGTGTCGGATCCTTCATGAACGGCGTCATGTCGGCGAGCCAGCCGGCTTTTTCGAACTGCCGCTTCTGCACGTGATAGCTCATGTGCACGACGTCGAAGCTCGGCCGGCCCGAGGTGAGCTCGATCACGACCTTCTGGCGCTGCTGCTGCTCGGGGATCTGCTCCGATTCCACCTGGATGCCGGTGAGATCGGTGAACTCCTTGATGTTCTTTTGCAGGTTGTCGCCGCGCGGACCCTTGGCGAGGATCACCTCCAGCTTGGTTCCGGCGTATTTCTTCCAGTTGACCTCGGCGCGCGCCGGCAATCCGGTCAGGCTGAGTGCGCCAGCCGCTGCGGTGCCCGCCAGAAGCGTACGGCGCGAGATTCTGTAGTCGATCACTTCAAGTCCTCCCTGTGACTCATCGTCTTTGGGAGGGATACTAGCGACCGTGCCGCGCCTGCCTAGTCCTAATTCGAAGGAATCAGGGCCGCACGGCCGGTGTTTCCATCGGCAGGCCGCGCGCCCGCGACATCAAATAGAGCTCGAGCGCGACGAGCTCCGGTGCGCCGTAATCGTAGGCCTGGGCGCGGACGCCGGACATGCAGCTGCGTAAGCGCCGCTCCAGCGAGCCCAGCGTCTGCCATTCCAGCCGATACAGCGGATAGCCGGTCGGCTGTCCCTGCGTGACCGGCGCGCCCGCGAGATGCCTGTCAAAGTTGTCGTCGTGGCAATTGGTGCAGGCGAGGTTGAGCTGGCCTTCGCGCTGCATGAAGAGGTCGCGGCCCTGTTCGACGAATGGCTTGAGTTGCTGATCCTCGCCAGCCGTGATCGCGACACCGCGCGACTGGTGGGCGACGAAGGCGGACAGCGCCAGCAGGTCGCGGCTCTCGTAGGGGAGCGGCGTTGCCTGCTGATGGTTGGCGCGGCAGAGATTGATGCGTTGATCGAGTGTGACAGGGCGGCCTTGTGTCTTGTCGAAAGCGGGATAGCGCGCCGCGACGCCCTTCATGCTGCCCCGCGCATCGCCGTGGCAATCCGCGCAGGCTTTCTCCGCGCTGCCGGTCTTCTTCGTCCACAGCGCCTCGCCGTCGAGCACGAACAGCATGCCTGGATTGGACGTGTCGTCATCCTGCATGGCACGCGTGTCCGGCCCCATGAAAGCGTAGCCGGACCGGCGCGCCTCGGGCGCAATCTCGCCGGCGAGCAGGGCGGAGCCCGTGGAGAGCAGTATCGCCACCGCTATCGCGCGCCAGGAATTCATTCGACCGTGATCGATGCCGTCGCGGTGGACGAATAGCCGTTGTCGCCGGTCCATTCGAACTCGAACTTGCCGCTCTCCTTCGCGACCGTGAAGAACGACAGGTATGGGTTCGCGGCGATCGCCGGAAACAGGTCGGCGCGAAAGATCTCGGTGCCGTTGTAGCGGCAGGTGAAGTTCGTGATGATGTCGCGCGGCACGAGCCGGCCATCGGCGGTGTGGCGGAAGCCGGTTTCCATGATGTGCGAGGTCAGCGTGCGGATTTCGATGACGTCGCCGCGCTTGGCCTTTGCCGGAACGTTGATCAGCGCGGCCATCAGTTCAGCTCCTCGGTGCAGGCCGCCAGCGTCACGACGATGTCGGCGGCGACCTGCCAGAACGTGTCGTCGGACAGACGCGCGATTGCGACCACCTTCTGGGTGTCGGCCAGCCTGATCCTCGTCGAGACCTGGGCGCGGCCAGAGGAGGGGCCGAGATGGAAATTGCCGATGTTCGGCTGCGGGTTCTTCTCGTTGAAGAGGTGGATGCTCTTGACGTAGTCATCGGGCGTCATCGGGCTTGCGACGCTCACGGTTATCGGCACGGTGTTGCCGTTCTCGACCAGCGGCGGAATGTCGAGCTTCACCCTGCCGGTGCGAATCTGGGCTTCACCGACGACGTTGCGGATCGCCGCGTTGAGCATCGCGGGCGTCGCCTCCAGCGGCCGCAGCGTGACGATCGGGATCGTCCCGGCGGCGGTGATGCCGCCGGCAAGGCTCAGGAATTGTCGTCGCGTGGTTGGCATGAGCAGTCCTAGTCCCGAAGCGTTGCAAGATAGGCCACGATGTCCTCGATCTCCGCGGCCGACAATATCGGTTTGCCGGCGAAATTGCGTCCGACGCGGACGAGGCCGTCATTGCGATAATAGGACGGCATGATGGTCTCCGCGTTGAAGCGTGACGCATCGACCAGACGAAGCCGCAACTGGCTCACCGACCACCGGTTCCCGGCGCTGGTCAGATCGGGCGCGAGGTCGCCCTGGAACCGCGTTTCCGGGAAGGGGCCGGAATGGCAGAGGATGCAGGTCGTCGTGCGCGCCAGCACCAGCGCGCGTCCACGCGCGGCATCGCCGGGCGAGCCGGTGAGCGAGGCCGCAATGCCGTCGCCGACGACCGTGTAAGGCGCGAACTCCTCTGCACCTGCTCCACAGGCGAATGTGAGGCCAGCGGCGATCATCGCTGCAATATGGACGGTCGATCTAGCCAAAGGTGTCCGCCGTGATGGTTTGAAACCAGCGCTCGGCTTCGGTCGCCTCGCGGGCGCGCAGCTCGCGCGGGGCGTCGACCGGGCTGGTCGCGCCGCCCTCGACCTCGGCAAAGATGTCGCCTCTGGGCTGGTAGTTGCCGGCGAGCGAGAAGCCGTAACCGGGCGCGACGGTGGTGTAGCAGACACCGGTGAGCCGCGGCGCCTCCGGGGCGCGGCCTGCGAGCAGGCTGACGATCGCGGCGGCGCAGGCCTTGCCTTGCGCGCTCGCGGCCGACGCCGATTTGGGGATGCCGCCGCCGAGGCAGGCATCGCCGATGACGTGGATGTTCGGGGCGAGCTTCGACTCGAAAGTGATTGGATCGATCGGGCACCAGCCGGTCGCATCCGCCGCGCCCGCGATCTGGGCGACGTGGCCGGCGCGCTGCGGCGGGATGACGTTGGCGACGTCAGGCGTGTAGTTGCCGAACTCGGTAACGATGGTCTTCGTCGAAGCGTCAACCGAGGTGACGCGGCCGCCTTGCGACAGCGCGATGCGCTCGATCATGTCGCCGTAAAGCTCCTTCCACGCCGTCTCGAACAGCCGCTGCTGCGAGAAATTGTCCTTGGCATCGAGGATCAGGACTTTCGAGCGCAGTTTCTTCGTCTTCAGGTAATGCGCGATCAGGCTGGCGCGCTCGTAGGGCGCCGGCGGACAGCGCGACGGATTGGCGGGGATCGCAATGGCGACCGTGCCACCGTCGTCCATCGCCTCCAACTGCCTGCGCAGCAGCAGCGTCTGCGCGCCGGCCTTCCAGGCATGCGGCATTTTTTCCGACGCCGCGTCGTCGTAGCCGGGCAGGGCTTCGACGTGGAAGTCGATGCCGGGCGAGAGCACGAGGCGGTCGTAAAAGAACGAGGTGCTGTCTTCGACAGTGACGCTTTGTTGCTGCGGGTCGATCTTCGTCGCGGTCTCGCTGACGACAAAGACGCCGTTGGCGGCGAGCTTGTCATAGCTGAATTGCTGGAGTTGGATGTCGCGTAGACCCGCGATCACCTCGTTGCTGAACGGGCAGGCGGTGAACACCCTGTTCGCGTCGATCAGCGTGACGTCGAGTGACGCATTGGCCCGCTTCAATGCTCGCGCGCAGGCCGCACCGCCAAAGCCGCCGCCGACCACGACCACGAGGCCCGCGGACCGCGCCCTTGAAATCGATGGCCGCGCCAGCGTTGCGGCTGCCGCGGTGATGCCGAGCACGGCATTCCGCCGTGTCACCGGGCGCGTACTCATTGGGATCATCCAGGCAAAATGACGCGGCGGCCGTCGTGGCCGCCGCGGCTTCTCTCAGGCGAAGGTGATGTTCTGGTCGCGCAGCGGCACTGAGCGGATGCGCTTACCGGTCGCGGCGAAGTACGCGTTGAGCACCGCCGGTGCGGCGACGCCGATGGTCGGCTCGCCGACGCCGCCCCAGAACCCGCCGCTCGGCACCATCACCGATTCCACCTTCGGCATCTCGTTGATGCGCATCGAGTTGTAGGTGTCGAAGTTGGTCTGCTCGATCTTGCCGTCCTTGACCGTGCAGCCGCCGTAGAACAGCGCCGACAGACCGTAGACGAAGGAGCCCGCGATCTGCCGCTCCACCTGTGCCGGATTGACGACGTAGCCGGGATCGGTGGAGGCGACGATGCGATGCACCTTGATCTTGCTGCCGTCGGTCACCGAGATCTCGGCGGCGCCGGCGACGTAGCTGCCATAGCCCATCACCTGCGCGATGCCGCGATAGACGCCTTGCGGCGCCGGCTTGCTCCAGCCGATCTTCTCGGCCACGGCATTGAGCACCGCCAGGTGCTTGGGGTGATTGCCCATCAGCTTACGGCGGAATTCGAGCGGGTCCTGGCCTGCGGCATGGGCCAGCTCGTCCATGAAGCATTCCAAATAGATCGCGTTGTGATTGACGTTGACGCCGCGCCAGAAGCCCGGCGGAACGTGCGGGTTGCGCATCGCATGCTCGATCAGCAGGTTCGGCACCGAATAGCCGAACGCGGCTTCGCCGGATTGGGCGACACCCTGGAATGCGGCCGGATCCATCCCGTTCTGGAGCGCTTCGGGGCGGAGCGAGAACAGGATCGACTGCCCGGACAGGCGGTAGTGCAGCGCGACCAGGTTGTTGTCGGCGTCGAACGCGCCGGTCATCTTGCACTGGGTGATCGGGTGATACCTGCCGTGCGCCATGTCCTCTTCGCGCGACCACAACAGCTTGATCGGCGTCCCCGGCATCTGCTTGGCGATCATGACCGCCTGGCGGACATAGTCGGTCTGGCCGCGCCGGCCGAAGCCGCCGCCGGGCATCACCTTGTGCACGTCGCACTTCTCCGCCGGCAGGCCGGAGGCCTCGAGCGTCGCGGCGAAGGCCGCCTCGCCATTCTGCGTGCCGCACCAGACCTCGCATTTGTCCGCCGTGTAGAGTGCCGTGGCGTTCATCGGCTCCATGGTGGCATGGTTCTGGTAGGGGTAGCTGTAGACGGCCTCGACCTTCTTCGCGGCGCCGGCGATCGCGGCCTTCACGTCACCGTTCTTGTTGCCGACATAGGCCGGCTGCCCGTCGTCGAGGCCTTCGGCGAGCCACTTCGCGATCGACTCGCTGGAGACCTTGGCGTTGTCGCCCTCGTCCCAGACGATCGGCAGCGCTTCCAGCGCGATCTTGGCGTGCCACCAGGTGTCGGCAACGACCGCGACCGCGGTATCGCCGACCTTGACGACCTTCTTGACGCCTTTCATGTCGGCGATCTTGGCTTCGTCATAGCTCTTCAGCTTGCCGCCGAACACGGGGCAGTCCTTGATCGCGGCGTTCAGCATGCCCGGTACCTTGACGTCGATGCCGTAGACCATCGTGCCGGTGGTCTTGTCGGCGGTGTCGAGGCGCAGCACGCCCTTGCCGACCAGCTTCCAGTCCTTCGGGTCCTTCAGCTTGACGTCGGCCGGCGGCGTCAGCCTCGCCGCGGCCTCGGCGACTTTGCCGTAGGTCGTGGTTCGGCCCGTCGGCGTATGGGTGATGACGCTGCTCGCGGCCGTGCATTCGGAGGCCGGCACCTTCCACGCGTCGGCGGCGGCCTGGATCAGCATCACGCGCGCGGTGGCGCCGCCCTTGCGGACATAGTCCTGCGAGGAGCGGATGCCGCGGCTGCCGCCGGTCGAGAAATCACCCCAGACGCGCTTGCGGGCGACGCTCTGGCCGGGGGTCGGATATTCGGTCGTGACCTTCGACCAGTCGCATTCGAGCTCCTCGGCGACGAGCTGGGCGAGGCCTGTCAGCGAGCCCTGGCCCATCTCGGAGCGGGCGATGCGGATCACCACGGTGTCGTCGGGTCTGACCACAACCCAGGCGCCGATCTCGGGCGAGCCGTCGGCGGCGCGCACCACGGCGGGACCGCCGAAGGGAAGGTCGAGGCCGATTGCGAGGCCCGCGCCGACCGCGGCGCTGCCGATGACGAAGGCACGGCGGTTCATCTTGGGAGAGACGTGCTTGTTCATGTGCGGCTCCTTACGCGCTTGCGATCGTGTGGATCGCCTCGCGCACCTGCTGGAAGGTGCCGCAACGGCAGATATTGGTGATGGCCTCGTCGATGTCGGCATCGGTCGGCTTCGGCTTCTCGTTCAGCAGCGCCGCCACCGCCATGATCATGCCGCTCTGGCAATAGCCGCATTGCGGAACGTCCTTCGCGATCCAGGCTTCCTGCACCTTGTGCAGCGTTTTGCCGGAGGCGAGCCCTTCGATCGTGGTGATCTTCTTGCCCTCGGCCTCGGCGACCGAAACGCCGCAGGAGCGGGTGGCGACGCCGTCGATGTGAACCGTGCAGGCGCCGCATTGTGCAATGCCGCAGCCGTATTTGGTGCCGGTCAGGCCGGCATTCTCGCGGATCGCCCAGAGCAGCGGCGTATCCGGCTCGACGTCGAGGGTGAAGGTTTTTCCGTTGATTGTTAGGTTTGCCATCGCAGTCCCCTGATTGGCCCAATCCACCGATTAGACTCAGGGGCGCAATGTGTCCGGCAAACTGGAACTGTTCAAATCAACAGTCCGCGGGGTGGCGGTCGAAGATTTTCGCGGTCGCAGGATGATTAAGGGTCCCGCGGTGTTGTGCCGTACTCGGTTTCGGCGGGCGCGGCCTCTCCCCGGGCGCCAATCCAGGGCCTGGGACGACGTCCGGCGTGTTCCCGCGCAGGAGCGGGCGACAGTTTGTCCCTTTTGCCGGGGTGCAAGACGAAGATGCTCTGCTACACTCGGCCGAAGCCAGAAGGAGTTCCATGGACGTGCCGAGCCCCTGCAACGTGCTGATGCTCTATCCGCTGTTCACGGCGGAGTCGTTCTGGAGTTTTGGTGAGTCCTGCGAGCTGATGGGCGTGAAGCGCCCCGCTGCTCCTCTCGGCCTGATCACCGTTGCTGCGATGCTGCCCAAGAGTTGGACGGTCCGGCTGATCGATTGCAACACGACGCCCCTGAGCGACGAGGATCTCGCCTGGGCCGATGTCGTCTTCACCGGCGGAATGCTGCCGCAGCAGGCCGACACGCTGCGCCTGATCGAGCTATGCCGCGCGGCGGGCAAGCCGGTGGTCGTCGGCGGTCCCGATCCGACCTCCAGCCCCCACATCTATGAGAAGGCCGACTTCCGGGTGCTCGGCGAGGCCGAGAGCGTCATCGACGAATTCATCGCGGCCTGGGAGGGCGGTGTGCGCTTCGGCGTCTTCACCGCGCCGAAATTCCAGGCCGACGTCACCAGGACGCCGGTGCCGCGGTTCGACCTGCTCAAATTCGAGGACTATCTCTATCTCGGTGTGCAGTATTCGCGCGGCTGCCCGTTCACCTGCGAGTTCTGCGACATCATCGAGCTCTACGGACGCGTGCCGCGAACCAAGACGGCCGAGCAGATGTTCGTCGAGCTCGAGACGCTCTACCAGATGGGCTACCGCGGCCATCTCGACTTCGTCGACGACAATTTCATCGGCAACAAGAAGTCGCTCAAGCTGTTCCTGCCCCGGCTCGCCGAATGGCAGCGCGCCCACGGCTATCCCTTCGAATTGTCCACCGAAGCCTCGGTCAACCTGGCCGACGATCCGGAACTGCTGGACATGATGGCAGCCGCCAACTTCTTCGGCATCTTCGTCGGCATCGAAAGCCCGGATCCCGCGACGCTGGTGGCGATGCGGAAGAAGCAGAACACGCGGCGCAACATCGCCGAGAGCATCCACAAGATCTACGGCGCCGGCATGCTCGTCACCGCCGGCTTCATCGTCGGCTTCGACAACGAGAAGGTCTCGATGGCGGAGGCGATGATCGACTTCATCGAGGAGGCCGCGATTCCCGTCGCCATGGTCGGCCTGCTCTATGCGTTGCCGAACACGCAGCTCACGCGCCGGCTCGCGAAGGAGGGCCGGTTGCACGCGGACCACGATCTGGCATCGACGACGGGCGGCGATCAGTGCACCGGCGGCATCAATTTCGATCCGGTGCGTCCGCTGCGGGACATCCTGACCGACTACAAGACGGTGCTGGAGCGGGTCTACAGCCCGGCGGCCTATGCGGGCCGGGTCGACAAGTTGATGACGCTGCTGGATCGATCGAAGCAGCGCCATGAGCTCGCCGAAGGCGACATCCGTTCAAGAGTCGGGGCGATGGAGACGGTGCATCGCGTGGTCACCGCGATTCCCGAGGCGCGCGGGCCGCTCTGGCAGACCTTCATGAACTGCGCCAAGCGCGACACATCATCGGCGCGGATCGCGGTGCAGATGATCGCGGCCTATGCGCATCTCGGGCCGTTCTCGCGAAAGGTCATCGATGCCATCGACGCGCGTCTTGCGGCGCTCGACGACGAGACCATCATCCCGGCGGCGACCATCGACGTGACGGCGGCGCGGCATCTGGCCTGAAGGCCTTACTTCACCGCCAGCCGCAAGAAGCTCATCACGCTGCCGAGCGTGGCAAAGCCTGCACCGAGCGCCAGCGCGACGGTTGCTCCCTCATGACCGGCCAGCGCAAAGCAGAGCGCCGCGAGCGCGGCTCCCGTCGTCTGTCCGGTCAGGCGCGCGGTAGCGACGATGCCGGAGGCGCTGCCGCTGCGGTGAGGCGGCGCGCTCGACATCACCGCCTTCATGTTCGGTGCCTGGAAGAAGCCGAAGCCCATGCCGCAGATCACCATTCGCCAGACGATATCGGGGATAGCAGGGTTGGCCGGCAGCAGCGCGAGCAGGGCCATGCCGAGGCCAAGCAGCACGAGCCCGATGCCGCCGAGCAGTCCGACCGCATGCCGGTCGGAGAGGCGCCCGGCGATCGGCGCCATGATGCCGACCACCAGCGGCCAGGGCGTCATGAAGAAGCCGGTCTCGACCTGCGAGCGCCCCAGCACATCCTCGAAATAGAACGGCAGCGAGACGAAGGCGAGGCCCTGCACCGCGAAGGAGCAGACCGCCGTCGCCGCCGACAGCGCGAACATCGGCCGGTTGAACAGGTCGATCGGCAGCATCGGCGCCGGATGATCGGCGTGGCGGCGCGTCAGGATGAAGCCGAGCGCGAGGGCTGCGACCAGCTCGATGCCCACGATGAAAGGCGACAGATTGTGCGCGGCGCTGCCGATGCCCGTGATGAACAGGCCGAGGCAGGCAGACGCCAGGATCGCGCCGAGAAAGTCAAAGCCGTGATCGGCCCGCGGCGTCTTCGGCAGCATCGCAAAGCCGATGCCGATCGCAACGAGGCCGAAGGGGATGTTGACGGCGAACAGCCACGGCCACGGGCCGAGCGCGAGGATGGCGGAGGCAATCGAGGGCCCGAAGGTGAAGGCGGTCGCGACCACCAGTGCGTTGTGGCCGAGGCCGCGGCCCAGCATCCGGCCGGGATAGACGAAACGCACCAGCGCCGTGTTGACGCTCATGATGCCGCTGGCCCCCAGGCCCTGCAGCGTACGTGCGACCAGCAGGCTGTCCAGCGACCACGCCACCGCGCAGAGCAGCGAGGCGATGGTGAACAGGATCAGGCCGCCGAGATAGATGCGCTGGTGCCCGACAATTTCACCGAGGGCCCCGAGCGGCAGCAGCGTCGCCACCAGCGCGATCTGGTAGACGTTGACCACCCAGACCGACTGCTCCGGCGTGACATGCAGATCGGCAGCAATGGCGGGCAGTGCGATGTTGGCGATCGCGGTGTCGAGCGAAGCCATCGCCAGCGCGGTGAAGATCGCGGCGATCGCCCAGCGCCGCTGCGCGGCCGGCAGGCCGTCGGCGATCGGATGGTCGGGCTCGCGCGCGGCGGCAGGTAACGTGATCGTCATTGCGTTGGCGCGTTGCTCCGGCGGCGTGGCCATAGGGGACCTTCGGCGTGTACTACGCTTAAGGCCGCTTCCACAGGCATATGCTTGCATGCTGTGTATGCGCGAAGGTCAGGCGATGCGCCTGCGCGCTGGCGTATGATCGCGCCGGCTGCCGCAATTTCAGGGGATCGTCATGCATATCGTCGTTCTGCCCGGTGACGGCATCGGACCCGAGATCACAACCGCGACATCGCTCGTGCTGCGCGCGGCCTCGGAACGCTTTCAGCTCAATCTGCGCCTGGAGGAGCATGCGGTCGGGCATGCGAGCCTGAAACAATTCGGCACGACGGTGCGCCCCGCGCTGCTCGACATCGTCCGCGCCGCCGACGGCCTGATCCTGGGGCCGACCGCGACCTTCGACTTCAAGGACGAGGCGCATGGCGAGATCAATCCGTCCAGGCACTTCCGCAAGGGCCTCGACCTCTACGCCAATGTCAGGCCCGCACGGACTTATGCCGGGCGGCCCGGCCGTGTCGGCAATTTCGATCTCGTCGTGGTGCGCGAGAACACCGAAGGATTCTACGCGGACCGCAACATGGAGCAGGGCAACGGCGAGATGCTGGTGACGCCTGACGTCGTGATCTCGCTGCGCAGGATCACGCGGGCCTGCTGCGAGCGCATCGCGCACGCCGCCTGCCGTCTCGCCATGAAGCGGCGCAGGCACCTCACCATCGTGCACAAGGCCAATGTGCTCAAGATCGGCGACGGCATGTTTCTGGACATCTGCCGCGAGGCGGCGAAGGGCTATGCCGGCCTCGCCGTCGACGACATCCTCGTCGATGCCATGATGGCGCATGTGGTGCGCAACCCCGATCGCTTCGACGTCATCGTCGCCACCAATATGTTCGGCGACATCCTGTCCGATCTCACGGCTGAGCTCTCGGGCAGCCTCGGCCTCGGCGGCTCGCTCAATGTCGGCGACCGCTACGCCATGGCGCAGGCCGCGCACGGCTCGGCGCCCGACATCGCCGGGCAGGACATCGCCAATCCGGTCTCGCTGATTTTGTCGACGGCCTTGCTGCTCGGCTGGTACGGCGAAAAGAGCGGCGCCGTGCGCTACGAGGAAGCGGCGCGTGCGATCGAGGCGGCGGTGGCGAAGGCGATCGGCGAGGGCAGGGCGACGCGCGATGTCGGCGGCAAGCTCGGCACGCTCGCCGCGGGTGCCACGATTGCGGAGATGTTGCAGGCGGAGTGAGGTGCTTCGGCGGGGCTCAAAACAAAAAGTCGAAAAACAACCCCATGCACAGTAGAAGGCCCCTTGATCGACAAAGGATTTTCGAGCCGCGTCGCGACGACATTCGCGGCCGCGATCAAGTTGACGCGTCGGGCAAAACACTGGCAGGATGCTATCGTGGCGGGGATCGCGAAACGTCCAGTATGTAGGGTGGGCAAAGCGAAGCGTGCCCACTATTCGCAGTGAGGATAAGATGGTGGGCACGGCGCGCAACGAGCGCGTCTTTGCCCACCCTACGGCACTGCGAACGAGTAGTGGTCATTTTGATCCGTCGCACCGGCAGTTCCGCCAATGCTGTTGCCCGTGCGCGCGAGGTAACTTTGCGCGAAGACCGCTTGTGACCCTGGCTGTGTGAAAACGCTGCGCTTGATGTGATTCGCGCGATATGATTCCCGCACGATTTGCGGGGGGCTGGAATGAAGCGCTTCGTTGAGCAGGCGGATCGTGGGCAGTGGACGCTATTGCCCGAATGCCTCGATGATTTCATTGACGAGAGCAACCCTGTTCGCGTGATCGACGTATTCGTCGATGCGCTCGATTTGGCCGAGTTAAGCTTCGAGGGAGTGGAGCCGGCGGCGACCGGTCGGCCGTCATACCATCCCTCGGTTCTCCTGAAGCTTTACATCTACGGCTATCTGAACCGGGTGCAGTCGAGCCGACGGCTCGAACGAGAGGCCGGACGCAATGTCGAGGCCATGTGGCTGCTGGGCCGGCTCACTCCCGATCATAAGACGATCGCGGACTTCCGCAAAGACAACGGCTTGGCGCTCCGCAAGGTATGTGCACGCTTCGTCGAACTCTGCCGTGAAATGCGTCTCCTCGCGACATCGAGCGTCGCCATCGATGGCAGCAAGTTCAAAGCGGTGAACAACCGGGACAAGAACTTCACGCGGGCGAAGGTGGAGCGGCGGCGAGCCCAGCTGGAGGAGAGCGTTGCGCGCTATCTGAGCCAACTTGACGCGGCCGACCGGCAGGAACCGACGGAGGCGCTGGCCGCCAAGGTGACGAGACTGACCGAGAAGCTGACGAAGCTGAAGGAGGAAATGGGCAAGCTTGCTGTCTACGAGAAGCGGATGCTTGCTTCGCCCGATCAGCAAATCTCCCTGACTGATCCCGACAGCCGTTCGATGCCCACGAGCGGCCGCGGCTCCGGGGTCGTCGGCTACAACGTGCAGGTCGCCGTCGACACCGAACATCATTTGATCGTGACGCACGAGGTGACGAACAGCGGTTCCGATCGGGCACAACTCGCCAATATGGCCAAGCAGGCGAAGGCTGTTCTAAAGACCGAAACGCTCGAAGCTGTCGCCGATCGCGGCTACTTCAACAGCCCGGAGATCCTCGCGTGCCACGAGGCCGGCATCACGGTAACGCTGCCTAAGCCGCAGACGTCGGGCGCCAAATCCGAGGGGCGCTTCGGTAAGCAGGACTTTGCGTATTTGCCAGGGGAGGACGCCTATCGCTGTCCAGCTGGGGAGCGATTGCCGTATCGCTACACAAACGAAGAAGACGGCAAGATGCTACGGCGTTACTGGACCACAGCCTGTCAAACTTGTTCGCTCAAATCGCAATGTACGACCGGGCCAGAGCGGCGGATTACGCGATGGGAGCATGAGCATCTGCTCGAGGCTGTGCAGCAGCGCCTTGATGCAAACCCACAGGCCATGCGCCAGCGTCGCGAGACAGTCGAGCATCCATTCGGCACGATGAAGGCTCGCATGGGAGCGACACACTTCCTCACCAAAACCCTCCCAAAAGTAGCCGCCGAGATGGCACTCTCGGTCCTGGCCTATAATCTGACGCGAGTCATGAACATCGTCGGGAGCAAGCAGCTGATGGCTGCGATCGTGGCCTGAGACCAAGCCGGTCCTGGCTTCTCACCGACTTCCCCAGGGAACGGTGTTTTTACACGACCAAGACCCAAGGCGGACCTCATGCAGGGTTCGCTCTTATGTTTGCTATTTTGGGGCATAGCGGGCGCGCTGCGCTCAGCATGAGCGATTTCGACTTTGGCCCCAGAGAAAACTGTCGGCGGCGCAGCACCCTTGAAGCCGCCTGTGCTGCTCCACGGTAACCATCATTGGCGGTCTACATTCCGCGGATGGCGCGTCCTCGAATGCGCCATCCGCATCTGCAAATCGGTCTCGAAGAAACGAGCCTTAGGCTTTCAGATCCGTGATCCTCATAATTGCGACCACGTTTCCGTCATTGTACGCCTGCTCTTTTGTGTCCTTGTTGCAGGTCCAGACAAAGTTTTTCTTGCCCGTAAAGATCTTTCCATCCTGATCGAGCCGAAGCTCCCCTTCGGTGATGTGGCAAACCATGGCATTCATCATCGGGGGGCCCATGGTCTTCGAGCCCGGCTGCATGATGATGTCGCGCATCGAGACGGTCTTGAAACCGGGGATAAGGGATGGTGTCTCGCCCTCGTATTCACGCACCACCACCCCTGGCCACGGCGTCGTATCCTTGTAGCCCGCGGTTTGAGCAGCGGCGGGCTTCATCACGGCTGCGGTAGCCGCTGCCAACCCGAATCCCAATGCAGACCTTCGATTGATCTTGCTCATCGCTTTCTCCTGAAGTTACTGCAACGCGCCGCCGCAAAAGCGGCTCAGGCGTTTCGTGGACTGTGAATTGTCATGCGAGACCGAAAGGGGGCGGTCTCATAAGGGTGCGTACCTGCCGACAGCATTAGTTCTGCTCTTTCGTCCCGAACGGCGACTTCGGCACATCCCGCTTCAACGGCAACTATATTCTACGCCACCTGACGTGCTTGAGAAACAGGTGGTTTCGGGTGAAGACCCGATTGGCATACCTTCCAGAGCCGGGGACTGCGGCTCCAAGGAATGTCCGGAGCTGGCCCGTCTCGACAAATGTAGGAGGTCTTGCTGAGGTCTCCTATCGAAGGCAGAGCCGACTTGATTTGCTCACCGCACGGCTCGTGACCCGCAACGGACATTAGGTGGGAGGTCCCGCTCAAGGCATGGGGCGGCGGCCTGATCGGCCCGAAGGATCCGCTATCCAGCACCGTCTTCGCCCACTTCACCGGCCGCGCCGAAGCGGCTACATCGCCCGTTTCATTTACTGCGTCGGCAGAACCAAAACGCGAGATTGGGTTGCATTCATAGAGAAGATCCCCTCGATTTCGAGACGCATGGTGTCGCGGCATTCGCAAGCCAGCGCTGCGAGCCGGGAAGGGTCGATCTCGATTTCGCCTCGCCGTTCAGATATGATCGCTCCGGAAGCGCGCAGATTCCGCATCAGGAGCGTCACCGTCGTTCGTCGCACACCCAGTATTTGCGAAAGCGCCTCCTGGGTGAGCGGGAGGACGTCGTGGTCGACGCGGTCGCGAAGATGGAGCAGCCAGCGCGCCATGCGGGCTTGGACCGGATGCAGCGCATTGCAGGCCCCGCCGATTTGTAGCTGTATCAGCATGGCCTTGAAGTGAATCTGGACTGCGTGACGGATCGCGGGGCTCCGGCTGAAAGCGGCGTGGAATCGCGATGCGGGGATCCGCGAGGCGGTGCCCGCGGCACGAACGATGGCGGTAACGGCCGCAGGAGACGGCCCGAGCACGGAAAGAGTGCCTACTGCTCCCTCGCGCCCTATTGCGGCGCTGGCGACCGTCTGCCCGTTCGCCATGTCGATCATCACAGAAATGGCGCCACTATGAGGGAAGAGGACGTGCTCAGTCTGGTCACCCGCCCGCGAGACGACCGCGTCCCGATCGAGCGCGACCATCTCTAGGTCGGGTGCCAGCAGATCGAGATCCGCCGCCGGTAGTGCTGCCAAAAGTCGGTTACCAATCCCGCTGGGATGCGTCACTGTAGCCCGCCGCGAACCATCCGCCGCATCGCATTTCGAGCGGCATAGGGCGGCAACCTCGAACTTTGTTTGAATCCGCCTACGCTTCGCACCCCGAAATCCAATTCAGCTGCGGAAGCTCTCAATGTCAAAAATTGAACTCCAAACACACGCGATCGCGAGGCGAATTTTTGTCTCGCAGGATCATTGAGGACTTAGATTCCAGCGTTACGCGGCACAATTGCAAAATGCGTATGGGTAACATCATAGGGAGTTCCAATTTCCGGGGCGCGGCAAACGCCGCGGCGATGTCGGAAGAGTGTGCGCGAACCATGCCCCGGACCGCGATCGTCGCGTTCTGCACGATGATGCGCACAAGCTACTGGAAGCTGGCGTCTTGGAATTCCGCCAGCACGCCCCGCCGAGACAGACGATGCGCGGCATTCCCCGCGCATGCCGACGAGGTGGTCGTTTGGTCCGAAAGTGGCACCTTTCTTGGACCTCGCGCTATGTCCGCATTGCGTCCGTGATGCGCAGCAAAGCGGACACTCGCGGTCCATTTGATCTCCGCCTTCCCTTGATGGACTGCAGATCAATCCGTCAGCAGATCATAGTCCCGGCGCAAAACAGTTTGGACGTGAACCGCGGCGCGCGCGGCGGTATTGGCATCTGCCGCGCCCGCTACGATCACACAGAGCGACCAGTTATTTTCAGCGTGCTTTGTAACGCGATTGATCGCTATTTCCAGGACGTTATGACAGCCAGGCTGCTTTCTCACTTCTAACAACGCTCGACGCTGCAATTCCTGGATTGAAACGCGGATCTTGGGCATAGGACTCGCTCGGAAATCTTACTGGTTGGGGGCCGCGCGCCCTATACCTAACAGAACAAGCGCAATTCGGGTTCCACTTGCGAGAGGCACGAACCTTCGATCGCAAGCTTGGCACCCGATATCCTGCTGCAGTTGACACTCGCGATGTCAGCTCATCGGGGTAAAGTGGACTTCGCAACAGAGCGTGCCCAAGGCCGAAAATGACCCAACTGAGACATCGCTCGGCGCGGCCACGAAACATGATGCCTCCATGCTAATCGGTCGCCCTGTTAGTTGGGCCAAAACAAGAGTTGACCCAGATCAACGTGACTCGAGCGGGGGCGTGTTCACCTATTAGCCTTTCAAAAGGAGGAGCACATGACGCCACTCTCTGAACAGCTCGCCGAGTTGTCGGTACGTGCAAAGGGTGCTGAAAATGCCTTTGCGGCCGCAAAAAAGGAAGCGCGCGACAAGATCGACGCGCGCAGAGCCGAGGCGCTTTCTGCTGCAAAGACGGCAGTCGAAAAGGTGAACCAGAAAATCAAGCTTGCCGGAGAGTCCGCCACCAGAGATACGAAAGCCCTGCAAGCGAAAATTACTGCGGATGTAAACGCCTTAAAGGCGCACGTGGCCAAAGCAAAGCATGGTCTCGACGTGAAACTCGCCGAGGAGCGCGCCGAGCTCTTGGAGTCGGACGCCGGTTTCGCGATCGATTACGCCATCGCCTCGGTTGAACAGGCACAACTGGCCGTTCTCGATGCCATTGACGCCCGCTTCGCCGCCGACCAGGCAAAACGCGGATAAGAGTGGGAGTAAACTCGGGGACTGCCCAGACGCCAGCGACCAAGAAGGGCAATATCCAGGGTCGGTAAGCGGCCCTGCATTTTTCCTTCGCCGTCATAAATCCGTAATTTTTCGGCAATGAACCTTTCCGCGGTTCCAGACTTTTTGTAGCCTGTGGCGTGAGACGGGGAGCGAGTGATGACGGAACGCAATCAACTAGGCATGACGCCGCGCGACCACCTCTTAGAGGCAGCTCGGAAGGAACTAGTTGAATTCGAGCGTCGGGAACTTGAGTTCCGCAAGAAGGACCGGGAGGAGCGCGCTGCGGAGCCGCGGCTTCCCTTGGAGGAGATCAAAATTCACTAATTCCGGAGGCCGCCTAGAGAGCGGCCTCTTTCTATCTGCTCAGACCTTCAATGTCGCCTGTTGGCCCGAACGCGAAGCCCAGACCGGCTCTGAAATCGTCCGGTTGTCGCGGCAGACCGGACGTGACCGGCGGCGGTCAGGACGGCGCCTGTTGACCCCAAGCGGTCATTGGGCCGCAGCGTCGGCTGCCAATTGTTTGCCCGTTCTCCTTCGCCGCGCAGCCACAAAGCGCTAGGCTCTGGACGTCGCGGCGACTGCGCCCTCGCTCGCCAGACAGCACCTACTTCAGCAGCAAATACTGGAAGGCTACCATCCCGGCAAAGGCCAATGTCACGGTCACGCCAACCACGCTTGCCGGCGCATCCTTGTTGGCGTCGGGAATCAGTTCGGCGAACGCCATCCAGACCATCGCGCCTGCTGCGATGCCTAAGCCTATCGGCAGGAACGGCGCGAAGGCGGTTACGGCCAAATAGGACGGCACCGCCATCAACGGCTGCGGCAGGCTGGTGAAGATGCTCCACAGCGCAGCCTGCCAAACCGGCATGCCGCGGGGCACGAGCAT
>NZ_LBKA01000236.1:0-91338 GCF_028128955.1 Bradyrhizobium sp. CCBAU 11386 | reverse complement strand
TCGTGGAGAGAGTCAGCGCAAAATCCCATCCAGCGCCGGCAGCCCAAAAACAACCGCCATTGCGATCAGCGCGTAGCAGATGCCGCGAAACACCTTTTCGCTGGCGCGGCCGAATAGCGAGGCGCCGAATGCGACGCCGATGGCGTAGACCGGACCGACGATGAGCGAGAGCACCAGCGATTCGCGGCTGATCAGGCCTGTCGTCGCGTAACTGACCATCGAGAAGAAGTCCGACGCGCCGAAGAACAGCAGGATGTTGGCGCGCGCGACGATCGACGCGATTGGGCGGCCGAGCCAATAGCCGACGATCGGAGGCCCGCCGGTCTGCGCCAGCCCGCTGCAGAAGCCCGAGAGGCCGCCGATGCCGACCGAGAGCCAGGCGTGGTCCTTGCCGCGATAGCACCAGCCCGACAGCAGCAGCAGCAACAGCGCGGCGACGAAGCAGGAGATGATCCAGCGCGTGGTGACGGGCTCGAGCACGTTGAGCAAATAGGTGCCGATGGGCACGCCGATCAGCGCGCCCAGCACGATCACGGCGGTGGCCTTGCGGTCGGCTTTGCGCCACGCGTCGGGCAGCAGCGGCACCGCCGCGACGAAATCGATCACGAGCAGCAAGGCGGCAACGAGCCGCGGCGCCGCGATGCTGCTCGCCAGCGGCATGAAGATCAGCGCCGAGCCGAAGCCGGAAAAGCCGCGCGCGGTACCAGAGACGAAGGCGACGGCGCAGAGCGCCATCGCAATGGTGAGGCTGACGTCCTTCGGGAGGAAGTCGGTGAGGCTCATGCTCAGTGATTTTGGAGCATGATGTCGTCCGAAAACCGCGTCACATTTTTCGGCATCATGCTCTCAGCGTGCCGCCGGTCTTCTTCGTCACCTCCGCCACGACCTTCGCGGCGACAGCCTCGATCTCCTGGTCGGTCAAGGTCTTCTCGCGCGGCTGGATCGTCACCGCGATCGCGATCGACTTCTTGCCGTCATCGATGCCCTTGCCCTCGTAGACGTCAAACACGTTGACGCCGGTGATCAGCTTCTTGTCGACGCCTAGCGCGGCGCGCACGATGTCGGCGGCCTTCACGGTGCGGTCGACGATGAAGGCGAAGTCGCGCGTAACAGGCTGGAAGGCCGGCAGCTCGATCACGGGCTTGGCGCGGGTCGGCTTCTTCTTGGCCTCGGGGATGCGGTCGAGGATCACCTCGAACACCATCAGCGGACCGTCGGCGCCGAGCGCTTCCAGTGCGCGCGGATGCATCTCGCCGAAATAGCCGAGCACGTTCTGCGGGCCGATCTGGATCGTGCCGGAACGGCCCGGATGCAGCCAGCCGGGACCGCCGGCCACGATCTGAAGCGCCTGCATCGGCGCGCCGCTCGCGGCCAGCACCGCCAGCGCATCGGCCTTGGCGTCGAACACGTCAGCCTGCACCGAGCCCGACCAGTGCCGTCCCAGGCCTTCCGAGGAGGCAAAGCCGCGGCGCACGCCGCTTGCCGCCATGAACTGATCCTGCGGCCGATCGCCCTTGAACAGCTGGCCGACCTCGAACAGCGCGACATCGCCGAAGCCCCGATCGGCATTGGCCTGCGCCGCCGCGATCAGGCCGGCCAAAAGGGTCGGGCGCATGTCGGACAGGTCCGAGGCGATCGGGTTGGCCACTTCCAGCTCGCGCTGGCCGCCGCCGAACAGTTTTGCCGCAGACTTCGTGATGAACGACCACGTCACCGCTTCGATGATGCCGCGGCTCGCGAGCGCACGCCTGGCGCGGCGGGTGCGAAGCTGGAGCGGCGTCAGCACCGGTTTGCGCGCATCATCGCCGCGCTCGAACGGCGTCATCGGCACCTTGTCGACGCCGAAGATGCGGACGATCTCCTCGACGATGTCGGCCTTGCCGTGCACGTCGGAGCGCCACGACGGCACCGCGACCTTCACCACCGGGCCCGGGCCCGCCATCATGAAGCCGAGATGAGTCAGGATGCGCTTCATCTCCGCTTGCGGCACCTCGATGCCGGAGAGACGCTTGACCTCGGTCACCGGAAAATCGATGACGCGGTCATCGCCAAAGGCCTTGCCGACCACGACGTTCTCGGACGGCGCGCCGCCGCACATCTCCATCACCAGCCTGGTCGCGAGCTCCAGCCCCGGCACCATGAAGGCCGGATCGACGCCGCGCTCGAAGCGGTAGCGCGCGTCCGAATTGATGCCGAGCTTGCGGCCGGTCTGGGCGATGTTGATCTCGTTCCACAGCGCCGATTCGATCAGCACGTCGGTGGTGTTCTCGTCGCAGCCGGAGGCCTCGCCGCCCATGATGCCGGCGAGCGATTCGACGCCGTGCTCATCCGCGATCACGCAGGTCGCGGAATCGAGGTTGTAGGTGCGGCCGTCGAGCGCGAGCAGCGTCTCGCCGTCGCGGGCGCGGCGTACCACGAGATTGCCCTTCACCTTCCTGGCGTCGAACACGTGCAGCGGCCGCGCGCGGTCGTAGGTCATGAAGTTGGTGATGTCGACCAGCGCGTTGATCGGTCGCAGCCCAATCGCGGTCAGCCGTTTCTGCAGCCATTCCGGCGACGGGCCGTTCCTCACGCCGCGCACGAGGCGCAGCGCGAAGCCCGGACACAGCGTCGCGTCCTCGACCGTGACCTTCACCGGGCAGGGGAATTCGCCCTTGATCGGCTTGATCGTCGGATCCTTGAACTTGCCCATGTCGGCGGCGGCGAGGTCGCGCGCGATGCCGTGCACGCCGGTGCAGTCCTGCCGGTTCGGCGTCAGGTTGATCTCGACCACGGGATCGCCGAGCGCGGCCCATTCGGCGTAAGCAGCGCCGATCGGCGCGTCCGCCGGCAATTCCATGATGCCGTCATGGTCGTTGGAGATCTGCAGCTCGGCCGCCGAGCACAGCATGCCGCGGCTCTCGACGCCGCGGATGGTGCCGACGCCCAGCGTGATGTCCTTGCCGGGAATGTAGGTGCCGGGGGCTGAGAACACGCTGACGAGGCCCGCGCGCGCGTTCGGCGCGCCGCACACGACCTGCACCGGCGCGCCGCCGTCGCCGGTGTCGACCATGCAGACGCGCAGGCGATCCGCATTCGGATGCTGCTCGGCCGAGATCACCTTCGCAATGGTGAAAGGCTTCAGCGCCTTCGCCTTGTCCTCGATGTTCTCGACCTCGAGCCCGATCATGGTGAGCTTCTCGGCGAGCTTGTCCAGCGGCTCGTCGGTGTCGAGATGGTCCTTTAGCCAGGAGAGCGTGAATTTCATGGTGCCGTTCCTAGAAAACCTCGATCAGGCGAAAGCGTTCGCACATGAGCATCATGTCTTCGCGAAATTTGCCTTGCCGACCGAAATAGTTGCGATGCGCGTTGCGCCAGTAGTCGAGACTGCGATCACCTTCGCCTTCGTCGAAGGCAAAGGCTGCATCGACCTCGCCGAAGCGGCGATAGCTCACCTCGGTCGATTCGATGATGCAGCGTGGCTCTCCGCGTCCGTCGAGCACGATCCAGCGTTCGCCCGGCGTCGAGGTGTTGGGCTCGTCCTCGGTGCTGCATGTCGCGGTCTTGACGCCCCGGATCACGAGATCGAGCAACTCGTCGGCCAGAGCCGGTCCGTCGCCGAAGGCGAACGACCGCAGGCCGCGATATTGCTCCGGGACGGCGCTCAGGTTCACGTGCTCAATCCCCCCGCGAGCGTCGGGACTTCCAGCGGCTTGAAGCCGTAATGGGACAGCCAGCGGACGTCGCTGTCGAACAGCTGGCGCAGGTCGGCGATGCCGTATTTCAGCATGGCGATGCGGTCGATGCCCATGCCCCAGGCAAAGCCCTGGTACTCGTCGGGATCGATGCCGCAAGCGCGCAGCACGTTCGGATGCACCATGCCGCAGCCGAGAATCTCGAGCCAGTCCTCACCCTCGCCGAAGCGGATCTCGCCCTTGTCGCGGCGGCACTGGATATCGACTTCCAGCGACGGCTCGGTGAACGGGAAGAACGACGGGCGGAAGCGCATGTTGATGTGGTCGACCTCGAAGAACGCCTTGCAGAACTCGTGCAGGATCCATTTGAGGTGGCCGAGATGCGAGTGCTTGTCGATGACGAGGCCTTCGACCTGGTGGAATTGCGGCGTGTGGGTCGCGTCCGAATCGATGCGATAGGTGCGGCCCGGGCAGATCACGCGGATCGGCGGCTTCTGGCTCAGCATGGTGCGCACCTGCACCGGCGAGGTGTGGGTCCGCAGCAGCATGCGCGAGCCGTCTTCCTTCGGATGGAAGAAGAAGGTGTCGTGCATCTCGCGCGCGGGATGGCCTTCCGGGAAGTTCAGCTTGGTGAAGTTGTAGTCGTCGGTCTCGATATCGGGACCTTCGGCGACCGAGAAGCCCATGTCGGCGAAGATCGTGGTCAGCTCGTCCCAGACCTGGCTCAGCGGATGGATGCGGCCGGCCTCCGCCTGTGCGTCACGCAGCGGCAGCGTCACGTCGATGGTTTCGGACGCGAGCCGCGCATCGAGCGCCGCCGACTTCAAGACGTCGCGCTTTGCTGCGAGCGCCTCGGTGACCTTGTCCTTGGCCTGGTTGATCGCGGCGCCCTGCGTCTTGCGCTCGTCCGGCGACATCTTGCCGAGCGTGGCAAGCAGCGCGGAGATCGAGCCCTTCTTGCCGAGGGCTGCGACGCGCACCGCTTCGAGGGCGGCTTCGTCGCCGGCGGCGGCGATCTGATCGAGGATGGACGTTTCGAGCGTTGCGAGGTCGGACACAGTCAAATCCTTGCTGCTAAATTCGGCTGGGTTGTCGCCGCCAGAAGGCCGTAACGTCAAGCGAAAAGCCGGTCATTTCGGGCTCAGGAACGGCTGGGTTGAACTTCGCGCGGGGGCCCGGCACCAAGGGGATACGAGGAGGCTTCGTGATGCTCTCAAGGTCCTGCCTGGCCATTCTGGCCGTCGTTCTATCGGTCGCCGGCACCCCGGCACGCGCCATGGTCTGCATGGAGAAGTCCATGACGCTGGATGAGGTCGTCGACACCATCAACGCCCAGAAGGGCTGCGAAAGCGCGATGAAGGTGTTTCAGGATTGCCAACTGACCGCGAGCGGCGATGTCCAGCTCGGCGCCGCCGTCGAGAAGAAGTGCGAGGCGGACTTCATGCCCGGCCTCAACGCTGCGCAGAAACAGGCCTACCAGCGCGAGATGCGCGTCTGTGACCGAAAGTACCGGAATAAATCCGGCACCATGTATCTATCGTTCGCGGCATTCTGCCGGGCGGAGGTCGCCCAGCGTTACTCGCAACGCGCGCTGAAGGCTGCGGGCCCCAACAATCGTTAGTCAAGAAGGCCCGCCAGCGAGAGACCTCAGGCCGCGAGAGCAGCCTTGGCCTTCTCGGCGATCGCCTGGAACGACGCGGGCTCGTTGATCGCGAGATCCGACAGCACCTTGCGGTCCACGGTGATACCCGACTTGGCGAGACCGTCGATAAATCGGCTGTAGGTCAGGCCGAACGGACGCACAGCGGCGTTGAGGCGCTGGATCCAGAGCGCACGGAACGTCCGCTTCTTGCGCTTGCGGTCGCGGAAGGCGTACTGCTGAGCCTTCTCGACGGCCGGCTTGGCGGCGCGGATGGTGTTCTTGCGGCGGCCGTAGAAGCCCTTGGCGGCCTTGTAGACTTTCTTGTGCTTGGCGTGGGCGGTCACACCGCGTTTGACGCGAGACATGACAAAAATCCTTCAGAGATGACTTGGTTTTCGGATCGCCGCGCGAGGCGCGGCCGAGGGGGCAGTGATCGTGGACGCGATCAGGCGTTCGGCAAGAAGTACTTCTTGACGTTGTCGCCGTCGGTCTTGAACAGCACGCGGGTGCCGCGGAGCTGACGGATCTGCTTCTTCGTCCGCTTGATCATGCCGTGACGCTTGCCGCGCTGGGCGTGCATCACTTTGCCGGTGGCAGTCACCTTGAAGCGCTTTTTAGCGCCCGATTTGGTCTTCAGCTTGGGCATTTGGCTCTCCTAATGGCCACAGAAACCCGCCCGCGAAGGCGGCTGGCCGTCAAAAATGCTCGTTAGAGCGTTGATTGTGCTCAGGTTTCTACGAACAAGCGCGAAACCCGCACGGACACCGCCACGGCAGCCCTTAATCAGCCGGGCGATGAAGGCTGGGCTTATGCCAGAGCGGAAGCCAATTGGCAACGATGAACCGCCGAAACCCGCCCGCCGACTATCCGGAGTTGCCACCCCTCATGTCCAAGCCGTGTCGCCCGGAGACAGGACCAAAATGGCCCATTTCCCCCAATTTGTCCCGCAATTTACTCGCCCGCGCCGCCTGGCGCTGCTTGCCGTGCTCGCCGCCGCGCTGCCGTCCATCGCCGATGCCCGCGTCGGCCGCTATGACGGCATCTGGAACGTCACCTTCGCCACCACCCGCGGCAATTGCGGCTCGGGCTACAGCGTCCCCTTCACCGTGACCGGCAGCCGCGTCTCGTCCGCCGGCGGCGGCCGGGTCTCGGGCCGGGTCAAGCGCTCCGGCACTGTGGCGGTCCATGTCTCGGTCGGCGCGTCCCATGCCAGCGGCGGCGGCCAGCTTGCCGGCGTGAACGGCTCCGGCTCGTGGCGCGGCATCATTTCCGGCGACCGCTGTAGCGGCACCTGGCAGGCGATGCGGACATAGCTGTCGCGAAGAAAACGGTCTGCTCTCTCCCCCGCAAGCGGGCGAGGTGAAAAAACAAAACGGCCCGCCGGACAATCCGGACGGGCCGTCGAACTCTCTCGTCCTGAACAGCTGGCGTCAGCGCGGCGCCAGCACCATGACCACCTGACGGCCTTCGAACCGCGCGTCCTGCTCGACCTTGGCGAGCTCGGCGACGTCGGTCTTGATCTTGTCCAGAAGCTTGGTGCCGATCTCCTGGTGCGCCATTTCGCGGCCGCGATAGCGCAGCGTGATCTTGACCTTGTCGCCCTCTTCGAAGAACCGCTGCATCGCGCGCATCTTCACGTCGTAATCATGATCGTCGATCATCGGGCGGAGCTTGATCTCCTTGATCTCGACGGTCTTCTGCCGCTTGCGGGCTTCGGCGGCTTTCTTCTGAGCGGAATACTTGTACTTCCCGTAGTCCATGATCTTGCAGACGGGAGGGCTGGTATTCGGCGAAATCTCGACCAGATCCATGCCAGCTTCCTGGGCCATCTTGATGGCGACGACGGTCTCGACCGTGCCTTTGTTGTCACCGGTCTGATCGATCAGCTGGATTTGCGCATTGCGAATATCATCATTGATGCGCGGCCCGTCTTTGCTGGCAGCGGGCGGAGCTTTATTAGGACGGCGAATGGGTGGTTCTCCAAAGTTGTGAAAGACGCGGCTATTTTGAAGGAAGATGCGTTTGCCGGCAAGCAAGTCGCGTACGCGAAGCGAAAAACCGTTAAATGCGAGGCATTTTGGTCACGCCTGGCGGCACGCTGACCGACATAGACACCTTGCCTCTGTTCCGCAAGCGTCCCAAAGGGCCAATACCGATATCCGGCGCTGCCACGGAACACGCCCAGACAGCTCAAACCGCACAGCCAGAGTAAACGTTCCATGACCAATGCAATTCCCGATGCCGTGCTCGATTTCATCGATGTGGGCGAGGGCGCGTCCGCGCGCAGGATCGCGGTGCGCCGCCGCGCCGGAGACGGCCCCGGCCTCGTTTGGCTCGGCGGGTTCAAATCGGACATGCAGGGCAGCAAGGCCGTGGCGCTGGACGCCTGGGCCAGCGACCACGGCCGCGCCGCGGTCCGGTTCGACTATTCCGGCCACGGCGAATCTGGCGGCGATTTCGCCGACGGAACCATCGGGCGCTGGCTGGAGGAGAGCGTCGCGGTGTTCGAGCGGTTCTGCGACGGCCCGCAGATCCTGATCGGCTCCTCCATGGGCGGCTGGATGGCGCTGCTGCTCGCGCGCGAGATCAGGAAGCGCCAAGAGAACCAGCAGGAGAATCAGCAGGAGAACCAGCAAGCCAAGGCGTCGCTCGCCGGCCTCGTGCTGATCGCGCCGGCGCCCGACTTCACCGAGGAGCTGATGTGGAAGAATTTTCCGGCTGCAGTGAAGAAGGAGATCGAGACCAAGGGCGTCTGGCTGCGGCCATCCGAGTATGGCGACGGCTCGCCCTATCCGATCACGCGGAATCTGATCGAGGAGGGCCGCAGCCATCTCGTGCTCGGCAGCGCCATCGATCTCGGCTGCCCCGTCCGCATCCTGCAAGGCGCGCAGGACCCTGACGTGCCCTGGCAGCACGCGTTCGCGCTGACGCACCGCTTGCCGGCCGACGACGTCGTGCTGACCATGATCCAGGACGGCGACCACCGCCTGTCGCGCCCGCAGGACATCGCGCGCATTCTTGCCGCAGTGGCCGAGATCGGGTGAGTGTCTCTAAGCGCGCGGTGTCATCGTCCGCGAAGGCGGACGATCCAGTATTCCAGAGGCAGCTCTGCTTGAGCCGAGAAGCCGCGGCGTACTGGATGCCCCGCCGGAGCCTGTCATCGGGCTCGCCGAAGGCGAGACCCGGTGGCGGGGCATGACCGAGAATGGGAGAAACGCCGATGACCACCACCGCCATGCTGCGCGCCTTCTGCGATGCCGTCGAGCAGCGCAACGGCCGCGCGTTTTCCGACCTCTTCACCGAAGACGGCGTCTATCACGATGTCTTCTACGGCGCGTTCGAAGGCCGCGAGAAGATCGCCGCCATGATCAACGACTGGTTCTATCGCACGGCGACCGATTTCCGCTGGGACATGCATGATCCCGTCACCAACGGCACCACGCTCTATGCGCGCTACACGTTCAGCTATCGCTCGACGCTCCCCGAGGCGAACGGCGCGCGGGCGATGTTCGAGGGCGTTGCGATCATGACGCTGAAGGACGGCAAGATCGCTGGCTATCACGAGGTCGCCAACACCGCGCCGGCGTTTGTCGATTTGAAGTTTGCGCCTGATAGGATTGCCAAGATCGTCGCCAAGCAGGGCGCGGCGCTCAAGGCGCGGCCGGAGATGAAGCGGCATCTGGCGTAGCCGCGCCGCTCTCTCCTCCCGTCATTCCGGGGCGCGCCTCTTAGCGCGAGCCCGGAATCCATTCCACCTCTCGGCTTGCGGCCCGATGGATTCCGGGTCTGCGCCTGACGGCGCATCCCGGAATGACAAAGTGGAGAGACCTCGCGTCTTTACCGCTTCGCCGGATTCGCCATCGGCTTGCGCTGCGCCAGCGCGGCGACGGTGGCCGTGCCGATCGGGCCCTGTTCGTCGTAGAGCCAGCATTCGCCGATCGCGACACCGTCGGTGGCTTGGTGGTTCACCACGTCGAAGCCGATCCAGCTCGTCACCGGCAGGCGGTGCAGATAGATCGTCACGTCGCTGTTGATGTAGCCGAGCCCCTTGTCGCCGGCGTTCGCAAATGGGCTGGCGAAATCGGCGCCGGTGGCGACATGGACGAACGGCGTCATCGGTACGCCTGCAACGAGCTCGCGCACCTCGCTCATCCAGAGCCGGCGCGGACCGAGCGAGCCCATATGGCCGACGATCGGCCGCGTCGTCCATTTGCCGTTCATGCCGAGCCTGGGATCGGTCGGCTTGGGGATATCGGCCGGCTTCGGCACGTCCCAGTTCGGCGGCGACCAGACATTGCCGTCGGGATTCTGCGTTTTGCGCAGCAACTGGCAGGAGGCGCGCGCCATGCTGACGCCGCCGGAGACAAATTCCGCCTCGACCACGCGGATGCGCATTCCATCGCGCACCAGCCGCGTCGTCACTTCGATCGGCTTGTCGATCGTCGGCAGCCGAAACATATCGACGGTGAGCCGCGCCGGCACGAATTCGGGGCCGGAATGGCGCTCCTCGATGGCGAAGCCGAGCAGGCCGACGATGACGCGTCCGTGCAGCGATTTCGGATCCCACGGGCCATTGGCAACTTCCGTCGGACGGAAAGTATCGCCGTCGCGGGTGAAGAAAGGCATGTTTGTCATGGCGCGCGACCTTGAAGGAACGCGCGGGGAAATCAAGTCTAGGAAACGGCCTGCCACTCCTCACGCACATTCTCGTCGTGCTCGTTGCCTATCGCGACGGATCTCATCGCCTCGAACTCCTCGCGCGGCACCAACTGCCCCAGCGCCCACACCGCCGCGCCACGCACCAATGCGCTCTCATCCCCCAGCAATCGCCGCGCCTCCTCCGCGAGCGCCACCTCGCCCGAGTTGCCGATCGCGATCAGCACGTTGCGCAAGAAGCGGTCGCGGCCGATGCGCTTGACGGGCGACTTCGTGAACAGCGCACGAAACGCCGCAACATCGAGCCGCGCCAATTCGGCGAGGCCCGGCGCGCGCAGCTCGTCGCGCGCGGCGAGCTTGGCCTCGCGTCCCGCTTGCGCAAACTTGTTCCAGGGGCAGGCGGCAAGGCAATCGTCGCAGCCATAGATGCGGTTGCCGATGGCCTTGCGAAATTCGCGGGGGATCGCTCCCTTGTTCTCGATGGTGAGATACGAGATGCAGCGGCGCGCATCGAGCTTGTAGGGCGCCGGAAATGCCGCGGTCGGGCAGATGTCGAGACAGGCCTGGCACGAGCCGCAATGATCGATCTCGGCAGCGTCGCGCGGCAAGTCGAGCGTGGTGTAGATCGCGCCGAGAAACAGCCATGAGCCGAACTCGCGCGAGACGAGATTGGTGTGCTTGCCCTGCCAGCCCAGATGCGCGGCCTGCGCCAGCGGCTTCTCCATCACCGCGGCGGTGTCGACGAACACCTTCACGTCCGACGGCGCGGTCGCGACCAGCCAGCGCGCCAGCGCCTTCAGGCGCTTCTTGATCAAATCGTGATAGTCGTCGCCCTGCGCATAGACCGAGATCGCCGCGCGTGTGCGCTGCTCGAGGATCGCGAGCGGATCGGCGTCGGGACCGTAATTGACGCCGAGCATGATGACACTGCGCACGTCCTGCCACAGCCCGCGCGGATCGACGCGGCGCTCCGGCTGCGCCGCGAGCCAGTCCATGTCGCCATGGCCGCCCGAGGCGATGAATTCGAGGAAATGCTTTCCGGCAGTCTCGATCGTGCCTGGTGCGGTGATGCCGACGCAGTCGAAGCCGAGCGCGCGCGCCTGCTCCTCGAATGCAGCACGCAGCCGATCCATGTCGGTGGCAGATTTGATCGCTATTGTATCCACGCTCGTCATGGCCGGGCCTGTCCCGGCCATCCACGTCTTTGCGTTGCGCTCATAAGAAAAGAAGGAACGTGGATGCCCGCGACAAGCGCGGGCATGACGATCCTCATCAGAAATCCAGGTCCACATAGGTCCGCGACGCCGGCACGCCCGCGAGCCATTCGCTCAGCAGCGGGCGGAACGACGGGCGGGATTTCACCCGCGCGTACCACGCCTTTGCTGCGTCGTCCTCGCTCCATGGCACGTCGCCCAGATAGTCGATCGCCGAGAGGTGCGCCGCGGCGGCGAGATCCGCGTAGGTGAGCCGGTCGCCGGCGAGGAAGTTACGCGTCTGCGCCAGCCAGCCGATATAGGCCAGATGATAGCGCACATTCGCCTTGGCCGCGCGCATCACGTCGGCCGAAGGCGCACCGCCGCCGTTGTCCTCGCTCATGAAGCGCTTGTAGATCCGCTCGGTGACGAGAGGGTGCGAGACCTCCTCGAAGAACTTCTCGTTGAACCAGGCCATCAGCCGGCGCACCTCGACGCGCTCGCCAAGCGTCTCCGGCATCAGACGCTTGGCTCCCATCCCGGCGCCATAGGCCTCGTCGACATATTCGGCGATGATCGCCGCGCCCGGTATCGGCGGCTGTTCCTCGTCCACCAGGACCGGCGTGGTGCCGGCGGCATTGAGCAGCAGGAATGCCTCGCGCCGTTCCCAGCTGCGCTCTTCGACCAGCTTCAGGTCGAGCCCGTATTCGCCCACGATCAGACGGATGAAGCGCGAATGCGGACAGAACGGATGATGAAACAGCGTAAACATGAAGCCTTTGACTATTTGATGGTGCTTAAGAATCCATCAATGTTTGTGCGGCGCCACACTAGTCCTTCAAAACCGCGAAGCAAGAGCGTGATGATCGTATTTTGCGATTGCAGCATGGGGACGAATAGGCGAGAAGAACCCCGCTTTTCCAGCGGAAATGGACCGTAAATATGTCAGATGCAATACGGGCAGTGATCCTCGGCATCATCGAGGGTGTGACCGAGTTCCTTCCCGTTTCCTCGACCGGCCACCTGCTGCTTGCGGAGCGCTTCTTTCATCTCGGCGAAGGCGCCTTCTGGGATTCGTTTACGGTTCTGATCCAGTTAGGTGCGATCCTCGCGATCGTCGGGCTCTACTTCAAGAAGCTCTGGGACGTCGTGATCGGCTTCTTCACGGGCGACACCTATTCGCGCCGTTTCGTGATCGGCGTGCTGGTGGCGTTCCTGCCGGCTGTCGTGGTCGGCCTCGTCGCCGGCAAATACATCAAGAGCGTGCTGTTCAATCCGTGGGTCGTGTGCTTCACGCTGATCGTCGGCGGCGCCATCCTGCTCTGGGTCGACAAGCTCGACCTCAAGCCGCGCGAGCATGACGCCACCAAGTTTCCGCTGCTGATGTATCTCTACATCGGCATCGCGCAGTGCGTGGCGATGATCCCGGGCGTGTCGCGCTCCGGCGCCAGCATCGTCGCCGCCATGCTGCTCGGTGCGGACAAGCGCGCGGCGGCGGAGTTCTCGTTCTTCCTCGCGATCCCCACCATGATCGGCGCGTTCGCCTACGACTTCTACAAGAACCGCTCCGAGATGACGATGGACCACATGGGCATCGTCGCGATCGGCTTCGTGGTGTCGTTCGTCACCGCGGTGATCGTGGTGAAGACGTTTTTGACATACGTCACCCGCCACGGCTTCGTGGTGTTCGCCTGGTGGCGCGTCATCGTCGGCACGCTCGGCCTGATCGCGCTGGCGTTGGGGCGCTGACGTCCGAAGACGTCGACGCGCCAAGACGCGGAAATTCCGGCGATTGTGGGATTCGCACTGCGGCCACGGCGGCGGTGCACTCCCTCGCCCCGTTCTTACGGGGCCGCGACGAGCTTCGCTCGCGCTGAGAGGGTTGGGGTGAGGGCCTCTTACCATACGTGAGATCGCGGTGGGACCTGTACCCCCTCACCCGGATCGCAAGGGCGACATAGCCGAAGCGCAGCTTCGGCGTTTCTTCAGGACGGCCGCCGGGCGGCCTATGCCTCTCCCCGCAAGCGAGGAGAGGTGAAAAAGAGCCTCAAATGCTCATGCGCTGGAACTGCCCGGCGGCGCGGAAGCGCCAGAGATATTGCGGAGCGATCGCCTCCAGCGAATCCGCTGTGATGCCGAGGCCTTCCAGCGTCAGCCCAGCCGCCTTCGCCGCATCCGACACGACATTGTCGCGCTCGAGCAGCGTGACCTGGTCGGGCGTCAGCTTGAACGCACCGGGCGCGAATTGCAGGAAGTTGGCCTGGAAGCGAGCAAGTCCGAACGGCAGCGGCACCAGCATCGGCTTGCGAGCGGTGATCTCGAGGATGGCCTCGATGATCTCGCGCATGGTCAGCACCTCCGGCCCGCCGAGCTCGTAGGTCGCGCCCGCCTTGGCCTTGCCGTCGACCGCATCCGCGATCGCGGTGGCGACATCGCCGACATAGACCGGCTGCATCCGGGTCCTCTCGCCGATCAGCGGCAGCACCGGCGACATCCGGGCCAGCGCCGCAAAGCGGTTGGTGAACTGGTCCTCGGGGCCGAACATCACGGAGGGACGGAAGATCGTGGCCGACGGCACCGCGGCCAAGACCGCCGCCTCGCCGGCCGCCTTGGCCTTGGCATAGCGCGAGGGCGATTCCGCGTCGGCGCCGATCGCCGAGACATGCACCAGGCGGGCCCCGGCTGCGGCCGCCGCCTTGGCGACGGTCTCGGCGCCCTTGGCCTGGACCGCGTCGAAGCTCTGTTTGCCACTTTCGGTGAGGATGCCGACCAAATTGATCACGACATCCGAATCACGCAGCGCCGCCTCGACCGAGGCCGGGTAGCGCAGATTGGCCTGCACCACATGGACCTGCCCGACCTTGCCGGAGGGCTGGAGGTATCCAGCCAGTTCCGGCCGCCGCACCGCGACCCGGACCCGGTAATCGCGCTTGCACAGCGCCCGGACGACATTCCGGCCCAAAAACCCCGATCCGCCGAAAACCGTGACGAGAGTTTCCAGATTCGATGCCATGGGGATCTATTCCTGAGGGAGAGTGCGCCTGACGAGGCTTGTATCGGGCCGGTTTGCGATGCGCAATCCGCATCCCTACTCATGATTTGACAAGCGCGTCACCGAACCTTAGTAACCGCCTCCGTGCCCCAAACCGGCATGCCCAGGTGGTGGAATTGGTAGACGCGCTGGCTTCAGGTGCCAGTGGCTTAACGGCCGTGAAGGTTCGAGTCCTTTCCTGGGCACCACCAACTTCTTGATGTGAAGCAATTCCAAGAAGTTATGCCCTTTCAGAGTGTTGCATCGGCCCCGACTGTGTAACAATGGGGCGTAACATTGCTGTTCAGGGTTGTTCGGCTGATGCGCCGGGACGGGTCTCGCTTTCCACTTTCGTGCAGCGCATTCCGGCTGACGTCCGGCGCAAAGCAGTCGGTGTAGAACTCGCGATTCCGCTCGGTGATGGCTTCGTTTTCGTGACGCCCAGCGAGGGCGCTCAGGCCGTCCGCTTCTCCCTCCGCACCGCAGAGCCCAGCGAGATAAAGACGCGTCAGGCGCCGGCAGCATAGACGTACTTTGGCTCCTCCCGCTCGCCGAAAATCTCGGAGCCCCTTCGATATCTAGACTCGCCGCCGCAGAACACCCGCTCGCCAGCAAGGTGTCAGTCAATCGGCCCAACGGCGGAAAGTCGCCAGTCCGCTTATTCAATCGTCTGGTCGGCACGAGTCGACATGTTGATTCAAATCAATGGTCATCCCGACGCTTCGGGATCAGCTGCCGCGGATGCCACCTCATCCTCACGGGAGACGAGCATGCGGATGTTGGCTGTCGCTGCTGTCATGAGCCTGACGCCGGTTACGGCCTTCGCCGCCTCCGAGTGTCGGGTCACCGGTCATCCGTCCGCGTTTGGCGTCGACATGACGGCCTACTTCGCGGTCAGGTCGGGCGAAACGTGCAATTTCCCGATGCGAATTCCGGGAGCGATGCACAGCTCGGGCGTTTCGCAGAAGCCTGCGCACGGGACGCTCAGACAGATCAACGTAACGACGTTCAGGTACACCGCGGCATCCGGTTACAAGGGCAACGATACGTTCGCCATCTATGGTGAAGGAAAGGGTCCATACGGGTCAGGCAGATCGGTCATGACGGTGAATGCAACGATCGAATAGGAGCGGCAAACGAACCGTCCGAGGCCGTTGGGCAGGCCCCTCTCAGACCACCCTTTTCCCCGCCCGCTCCGCCACCGCCTTCTGCACAAAATACATCGCGACCAGCGAGACGATCGCCGATGCGACGACGACGTAGCCGATCCGGTCGAAATGGATCAGCGAGCCGTCAGGCGCTTGCGCGATGATCGCGCCGGCGAGCGCCGAACCGAGCCCGCCGGAGAGCTGCTGGAGCGAGGCGCTGATCGCGCTGAACGAGCCGCGCTGGCTGGGGTCGGGGATCGCCGACATCAGCGCCTGCGACGGGATCATGCGCGAGAAGATGCCGACGAACATCAGGACGTTGACGAGGATCGCGGTCGCGAGCGAGACGTGGCCGAGATGGGTGTAGATCAGCACCATGATCACCGACACCACGCTGCCGAAGACAAACGTCGGGTATTTGCCGAACGCGTCGCTCGCCCTGCCGACCAGCGGCCCCGTGACGATGCTGAACAGGCCGGAGACGAGATAGATCGTCGGCAGATGCAGCATGTCGATGCCGAGATTGTTCACGGTGTAGGCGCTGGAGAACGGCATCAGCATGTACCCGCCCGTCGCCAGCAATGTCGTCACCGCGAAGGCCAGCGTGTAGCGCGGCTGCCCGACGGTCGCGATCAGATGGTGGAATGGGTTCTTGTCCTGCTTCAGCCGCAGATGCGCGTCGACCGGCTCCATGGCGAAGGCGATGATGGCGATCGCCACGATCGACAGGCCGACGATCGCAGCGAAGCAGACATGCCAGTTCCAGTGATTGGCGAGAAACAGCCCGGCCGGAATGCCGAGCACCTGGCTCGCGGCGAACGCCGTCTGGACGAATCCCATCACGCGGCCGCGCAAGTGCAACGGAAACAGGTCGGTGATGATGGCAAGCACGACCGAGCCGATCACGCCGCCGAACAATCCGGTCACGATCCTGCCGAGCAGCAGCACGTGGTAGGTCTGCGCCATTGCGCAGAGCAGGGTCCCGAGCGTGAAGCCGACATAGAAGAACAGCAACAGGCGCTTGCGATCGAAGCGATCGGCAAAGCCGGCGGCCAAAATACCCGATAGTCCCGCGCTGAACGCGTAGGCCGACACCGCGACGCCGAATTGGGTGGCCGTGATGTCGAGCGCGGGCATCAGGATGGCGCCGAGCGGCGACATGATGATGAAGTCGAGAATGATCGTGAACTGCGTGAACGCGAGCAGCGCGATGAGGAGGGACTGGTAGCGCGAAAAGCCGCGCGGGCGGTCCTGTTGATCGTCGATAGGCGCAGCGAGCGTCTGTTCGGTCATGACATCCTATTGGTGGCGAGCGGGCAAGGGCGCGGGGGGACCGGCAACAGATGGGGTGGGCCGGGACGATTTTCACGGGGCGCATGACGCAAGTTCTGCCGCACCATGAAGCTCGCGCCGGGTTGTGGGATCCATGCAACAGCCCGGGGGGCTAGAAACCGTCCACCTCCGTTCGCAACCTCGATCGGGTGCCGCGCACCTGCCGCGAGATGCACGGCGGCGATCCGCCCGGGCCTGGGAGGCGTGACCGCGGTTGCGCGGACGGCCCGCAATGGCTACATCGCGGGCCATCCGAATTAGCCTATTGTGTCGACAGACCGATTCGACCCGAGGTTTTGAAACGCCATGACCGTACGCCTGCACCGCGGCGACCTGCCCGACCTGTCCCGCTACACCGGAGCGGTGGCGATCGACACCGAGACCATGGGGCTGAACCCGCACCGGGACCGGCTCTGCGTGGTGCAGCTCTCGCCCGGTGACGGCAGCGCCGACGTCGTGCAGATCCCCAAGGGCCACACCGACGCGCCGAACCTGAAGGCGCTCTTGGCCAATCCCGCCATCACGAAGATCTTCCACTTCGCGCGGTTCGACATCGCCGTGCTGTACCAGAGCTTCGGCGTCATGACCGGGCCGATCTACTGCACCAAGATCGCCTCCCGCCTGACCCGCACCTATACCGACCGCCATGGCCTCAAGGACCTCGTGCGCGAGGTGCTCAATGTCGACCTTTCCAAGCAGCAGCAATCCAGCGACTGGGGCTCCGACAGCCTGACCGAGCCGCAGCTCGCCTATGCCGCCTCCGACGTGCTGCACCTCCATGCCCTGCGCGAGCGGCTCGACGCCATGCTGGTGCGGGAGGGACGCACGGCGCTGGCCAAGGCCTGTTTCGACTTCCTGCCGACCCGCGCCTTGCTCGACCTCCAGGGTTGGCAGGAAGAGGACATTTTCGCGCATTCCTGACACCTCAACCGGCGGCTAGGTTGGGCCAATCGCCCCGTTTCGGACACTTTCGTATCGGCCTGTCCGAGGCTGCATATTCAGGCGGCGCCGGGTACAATGGCGTGCACTTGACCGGACAAGGCGAGCGACACCTCAGGAGCTCAGGTGAATTCGGCCCAGAATCCCACCTACGACGCCGCGCTTGCGGCGAAGTTTGCCAGCGCGGCGCGCCACAGCCGCCTGGTGCGGATTCTGCGCGTCGCGGTCCCGGGTGCGGTGCTGTTGTCCCTGGCCGCCATCGTCGGCGTCTCGGTCTTCAATCCATTTCGCATGCTGATGCCGAAGCTGCCGCTCGATTCCGGAAACATGGTGGTGTCGGGCACCAAGATCACGATGGAATCGCCGCATATGTCCGGCTTCACGCCGGACCAGCGGCCCTACGAGCTCTGGGCCAAGACGGCAACGCAGGACATCACCGACCCCGACCATGTCGACCTCAAGGACTTGCGTGCGAAAGTGCTGATGGAGGATCAGTCGACCCTGTTCCTCGATGCCCGCACCGGCCGCTTCGACAACAAGCAGCAGCAGCTCGACCTGCACAAGGACATCTTCCTGCGCACCTCGACCGGCTATGAGGCGCGGCTGAACTCCGCCTTCGTCGACATGAACAAGGGCACGGTCTCGTCGGACGAACGCGTCGACGTCAAGCTGACCAACGGCACGCTGACGGCGGATCGGCTGCGCATCACGGAAGGCGGCGATCTCATCCGCTTCGAGGGCAATGTGGTGATGCATCTGGACAAGCTTGATGACCCCGCCGTTGCTCAGCCTGCGCCGGCCGAGCCGCCGCCGCCGGTGAAGACACGTACGCCGCAGAACAAGTCCGCCAATTCGAAGTGATTTTCATGATCAGGTTTTTTCCGCGCAACGACAGCGAATGGTGCGCCGTCATCGGTGCGGCCGCGTTGGCCGTCGGCGTCGCGCTGATTGCAACGGGCGCGGCCATCGCACAGAGCACGATGCAAGGCGTGCCGAACGCGATGCAGGGCTTCTCGCAGAACCGCGATCAGCCGATCCAGATCGAGGCCGCTTCGCTCGAGATGCGCGACAAGAAGAAGGAAGCCACCTTCGCCGGCAACGTGAAGGTCGTGCAGGGCGACACCACCATGACCTCGAAGACGCTGGTGGTGTTCTACGAATCCGGCGGCGACAAGCCCGCCACGCCGCAGCCTGCGGCCAAGGGGGCGAAGGCGGCGCCGATGCAGTCGGCGACGCCGGGCCCGGGCGGCAGCTCCTCGATCAAGCGGCTGGAGGCGCGCGGCAATGTCGTGGTCACCCAGAAGGACCAGGTGGTCACCGGCGACACCGCCGTGTTCGACACCAAGACCAACCTCATCACCATGCTCGGCGGCACGGGCCAGGTGGTCCTGACGCAGTGCAAGAATGTGCTGCGCGGCGACCGTCTGATGGTCGACATGACGACGGGCGTGTCGCGTGTGGAATCCGACAATGGCAGGGTGCAGGCCCTGCTGCCGCAGGGCGGCGGCAATGATTGTGGCCAGGGCGGGCAGGGCGGCAAGCCCGGTGCGGCGTCGCCCCTGCAATTGCCCGGCGCAACTAAACCGAAGCAAACTCAATAGCTTGTGTCGGACGCTCCCGATCCGAGGTTGAAGCTTGCCCGGCGAGACTGTATCTAGCGCGCAGGGCTTTCGAAGCGGGGTCCGCCGCTTATCGGGCGTGTTTCACTGGGCATGAGACATCCCTTCACTCATGTTGCGCCGGTCAATCGCAAGGCCGGTGCGGCAGCTCGCGCGAAGACCGCGCAAGAAACTGCGCTAGGCTAGAAGGCGGGGATGGTCGATCTTTTCAGCATGTTCCGTCGGCGCCCCGCCAAGCGCGGCCGGCCAGGATTTGCACGTCAGGACATCACCGCGCTCGGTGACGGCGTCGGCGGGCTGGTGGCCAGCCCGGTGCGGGATGCGCCGCCGATCGCCCGGGACCAGCCGCTGCACGCGCCCGACCACTTTCAAGGCGATTATCAAGCCGACTTCCCGGCCGACTATCAAGCCGAGCCGCCGCGGGCCCAGGCGGTCCACCCCGTCAGGGCCGCCGGCAGGCCGAACGGCGCCGGCGGGCCGCAGCTTCTGAAGCGGCCGGGCTTCCTGGCTGTGCATAGCGTGGAAAAGGCCTTCGGCAGCCGCCAGGTGGTGCGCGGCGTCAGCATCTATGTGCGCCGGGGCGAGGCGGTCGGCCTGCTCGGCCCGAACGGCGCCGGCAAGACCACCGTGTTCTACATGATCACCGGCCTGATCAAGGCCGATCGCGGCGCGATCGAGCTCGACGGCCACGACGTCACCAAGCTGCCGATGTATCAGCGCGCGCGGCTCGGCATCGGCTATCTGCCGCAGGAAGCCTCGATCTTCCGCGGCCTCACCGTCGAGCAGAACATCCGCGCCGTGCTCGAAGTGGTCGAGCCCTCGCGCAAGAAGCGCGAGCAGCAGCTCGACTCGCTGCTCGACGAATTCAACATCACGCGCCTGCGCAAATCGCCGTCGATCGCGCTGTCCGGCGGCGAGCGGCGCCGCGTCGAGATCGCGCGCGCGCTGGCGACGCGTCCGAACTACATGCTGCTCGACGAGCCCTTCGCCGGCATCGATCCGATCGCAGTCGGCGACATTCAGGATCTCGTCCGCCATCTCACCAATCGCGGCATCGGTGTGCTCATCACCGACCACAATGTGCGCGAGACTCTCGGCCTCACCGATCGTGCCTATATCGTCTATGCCGGGGAAATCTTGACCGAGGGCAGCCCGGATGAGATCGTCGCCGATCCGGACGTTCGCCGCCTTTACCTTGGCGAGGAATTCCGCCTCTAGCCTTTTTTTGCGTTACGTCAAGACGTGTACATCAGGCTCAGACTAGGGTAAGCAAAAATCGGACCAACTTTTTGGGATCGGTTCTTGCTTCATGGCGCTCACGCAGAGATTAGAGTTCCGGCAATCGCAGTCGCTGGTCATGACGCCGCAGCTGATGCAGGCGATCAAGCTGCTGCAATTGTCCAATCTCGATCTCACGACCTTCGTGGAAGAGGAACTCGAGCGTAATCCGCTGCTGGAACGGGCCAATGACGAGGCCCCCGGCGGGGAGGCTCCGGCCGAGGCCGGCCAGTTCAGCGATTCCGACGGCGGCCACAACGACGAGCCCGGCGGCGGTCCGGGCGAGGCGTTCGAGCCGGGCCAGGAAGAATGGATGAGCAAGGATCTCGGCACTCGCGCCGAGATCGAGCAGACCCTGGACACGGGTCTCGACAACGTCTTCTCCGAGGAGCCGGCCGAGGCCGCGGCGCGCAACGCCCAGGACGCGGCGCCGACCACCTATACGGAATGGGGCGGCGGCGCCTCCGGCGACGAGGACTACAATCTCGAGGCGTTCGTCGCCGCCGAGGTCACGCTCGGCGACCATCTCGCCGAGCAGCTCTCGGTCGCATTCACCGCACCCGCGCAGCGCATGATCGGCCAGTACCTGATCGATCTCGTCGACGAGGCCGGCTATCTGCCGCCGGATCTCGGCCAGGCCGCCGAGCGGCTTGGCGCCTCGCAGCAGGACGTCGACGACGTCCTGGCCGTGCTGCAAAAATTCGATCCGCCCGGCGTCTGCGCGCGCAACTTGAGCGAATGCCTGGCGATCCAGCTCCGCGAGCTCGACCGCTACGATCCCGCGATGCAGGCGCTGGTCGAGCATCTCGATCTCCTCGCCAAGCGCGACATCGCGGGCTTGCGCAAGGTTTGCGGCGTCGACGACGAGGACATCGCCGACATGATCGGCGAGATCCGCCGTCTCAACCCCAAGCCCGGCATGAAGTTCGGCTCGGCGCGTTTGCAGACCATGGTGCCCGATGTCTATGTCCGTCCGGGTCCTGATGGCGGCTGGCATGTCGAGCTCAACAGCGACACCTTGCCGCGTGTGCTGGTCAACCAGACCTACTATTCCGAGCTGTCGAAGAAGATCGGCAAGGACGGCGACAAGTCCTATTTCACCGACGCGCTCCAGAACGCCACCTGGCTCGTGCGTGCGCTCGACCAGCGCGCCCGCACCATCCTGAAAGTTGCAACCGAGATCGTGCGCCAGCAGGACGGCTTCTTCACCCACGGCGTCGCGCATCTGCGGCCGCTGAATCTGAAGGCCGTCGCCGACGCCATCCAGATGCATGAATCCACGGTGTCGCGCGTCACCGCCAACAAATACATGGCGACCAATCGCGGAACGTTCGAGCTGAAATATTTCTTCACCGCCTCGATCGCCTCGGCCGACGGCGGCGAGGCGCATTCGGCCGAAGCCGTGCGCCACCACATCAAGCAGCTGATCGATTCGGAAGAGCCGGCCGCGATCCTGTCGGATGATACCATCGTGGAACGGTTACGCGCCTCGGGCATTGATATTGCCCGCCGCACGGTCGCGAAGTACCGCGAAGCCATGCGCATTCCTTCCTCGGTGCAACGCCGCCGCGACAAGCAGAGCGCTCTTGGTAACGTCCTCTCTACCGCGATGTCCGATCGCTCCCGCAACCCCGAGCCGGCCTGATTGCGCTGGCGCCAAATCGCGCTACTCTCGACCTCCCATCGAGACCGATCCATGCGTGCGCATGATCCGGACCCGGAGGGCCGCGCTGGCGCAAAATGTGCAGCGGTTTTCCGCATGGATCACGCGCAGACAAGAACCTAACCAGATGAGGTTCACATGACTCTCCGCATTTCGGGAAAGAGCGTCAGTGTCGGCGAGGCCCTGCGCGGCCGCGTCTCCGACCGGACCGAAGAGGTCCTGCGCAAATATTTCGACGGCAATTATTCCGGCCACATCACGCTGAGCAAGGATGGCTTCGGCTTCCGGACCGATTGCGCGCTGCATCTCGATTCGGGAATTACGCTGGAGGCCGATTCAAACGCGCCGGACGCCTATGCCAGCGCCGACCAGGCCCTCGTGATGATCGAGAAGCGGCTCAAGCGCTACAAGAGCCGGCTCAAGGACCGCTCGGCCCGCAAGGCCCATGTCGCCTCCGCCGCGCTCGCCGCCATGGATGCCACGAGCTACGTGCTGGAGGCGCCGGGCGAGGGTGAGGACGAGGACGAGGTCACCGGCTACAGCCCGGTGATCATCGCCGAGGCAACCACCTCCCTGAAGCAGCTCTCGGTCAGCGAAGCCGTCATGGAACTCGACCTCAGCGGGGCACCCTGCCTGGTATTCCAGCATGGTTCCAGCGGCCGGGTGAACATCATTTACCGCCGGGCCGACGGCAATGTGGGCTGGATCGACCCGCCCGGAGGCAAGGCAGATGGCATGCCGGGCGGTTAGGCCGCAAATTCGGGCCCCGTACGATCCGCAGGCCTTAACAATGACCGGGGCAAAGCCGCACGCAGCAGTTGGCACCGGGATTGCGTTGGAGTAGAAGCGCCCCACATCAGGACCGGGGCTAAGTCCCCCTCTTGCTTCACCTTCTTGACGCCGGCCCGGCGTGGTTTCTCTCCAAGCTGGCCAATTCGGAACCTGACGGTTTAATTCACCTCGGAAACCCTCCATGCCGATTACCGATCTGGTCGCACCCGAGGCGATTCTCCCGGCATTGAAGGTCAACAGCAAGAAGCAGGCCTTGCAGGAGCTCGCGGCCAAGGCCGCCGAGCTGACCGGGCAGAACGAGCGCTCCGTGTTCGAGGTGCTGCTGCAACGGGAAAAGCTCGGCACCACCGCGGTCGGCTACGGCGTTGCCATTCCCCACGGCAAGCTGCCCAAGCTGGAAAAGATCTTCGGCCTGTTCGCGCGGCTCGATCGCCCGATCGATTTCGAGTCGATGGACGGCCAGCCGGTCGATCTCGTCTTCCTGCTGCTCGCCCCCGAAGGCGCCGGCGCCGATCACCTCAAGGCGCTCGCCCGCATCGCCCGCCTGCTGCGCGACCAGGACATCGCCAAGAAGCTCCGCGCCTCGCGCGACGCCCAGGCGATCTATTCGGTGCTGGCCCTGCCGCCGGCGACGGCGGCGTAATCTCTCTCGCTATTGCCGACTCACGAGAGTGCGAGCGTAGCAACTCGCTCTCGTGCCCCGGACGCAGCGCAGCGCTTCTTCAGCGGTGCGCTGCTGAGCCGGGGCCTATTGTCTCCACATTGTGCGTGTCGCTTTCTGGGTCCCGGCTCGGCGTCGCGACGCTTCGCGCTGCGCCGCGTCCGGGACACGAGGGTTGAGCACGCTACAACCTCACGCTCCGTCATTGCGAGCGCAGCGAAGCAATCCAGAGTCTCTCCGCGGAAGGATTCTGGATTGCTTCGCTGCGCTCGCAATGACGACGCGGAAACGTCATCTCGCAAAATGAAAACGGGCACGCCTTCGTGCGAAGGCATGCCCGTTTGAAACTCTTTTCGTGCGACGCGCGTGCGCTCAGTGCACGCTGACGGCTTGCAGCTCGTTGCTCCAGGCGTTGGCGACTGCGGCTTCGCGGCTGTCGGTCAGCATGATCGGCGTGCCGTCGGCGGCGTGGAGTGCGAAGAGCTTGAGGCCCGGCGCAATCTTCGGAGCCTCGGGGAATAGCCCAGGCACGTCCTCGGAGCGGATCTGCTTCACATAGGCGATATGGCCTTCGCCGAGTGTTGCCAGCGTCTCCGGAGAGACATTCTTGGCTTCGTATTCGAACGCAACGTGACCTTCACTCATGGTCTCGACTCCTTCACAGAAACTAAGCGGTCGAGTCCGCTACTCGTTCCATTATTCGTGCTCATTGATAGCGATTGTCTTAACGATCCTCTCCGGTTCAGGCCGGGCAAGATCGATCGACAGCAGCCCGTTCTTCAGATCCGCACCCAGCACCAGCATCCCCTCTGCCAGCACGAAGGTGCGCTGGAAGTGGCGCGCGGCGATGCCGCGATGGATGTATTGCCGGCTCTTGTCGTCCTGCTGCCGCCCGCGGATCACGAGCTGGTTTTCCTCAATGGTTACATCGAGTTGGTCGCGGGTGAATCCGGCGACCGCCAGCGTGATGCGCAAACGCTCCGGCTGGCCGTCCGACCGGTCGCACCTCTCGATATTGTAGGGAGGGTAACCGTCGGCGCCTTTGACGACCCGATCGAGCACGCGCTCGATCTCGTCGAAGCCCAGAAGGAACGGACTGGATAACGTGGGAACACGAGACATAGTTTACAAAGTCCTCTCGAAGCGACTTTGGCATTTCAGGGCCCGTAGAGGCGCCCCTTGGTCAGCAATATGGGCATATCCCCGTGGTGGTTCAAGGACGTAGCGCGGGGCTGTGGATTCAGTCCTTCCACCGTCGCCAAGAACGCGCCCGGGACAGGCCCGGGCATGACGAATCTGACTGACGATTTATCCCAATGAAAACAGGCCCCTTCTACTGTGCACGGGGTTGTTTTCGCGTTTCTTGTTCGCTGGCCCCTCGGAGCCGATCAGGCCTCCAGCCGCGTCCGCCCGTCGCCGCTGAACAGGTGCAGCTTCGGCCGTATCGCGGCGACGCGGATTCTCGCGCCAATGGCGGGTGCCTCGGTTCCAGGAATGCGGACGATGACCTCGCCGGGCGGCAGCTCGCCGGGGTTGGCGGCGACGCGCTGCTCCTCCTGCTCGCGGGAGCCGTAGACGAAGGTTTCGGCGCCGACGCGCTCGATTGCTTCCACGGTGAGCGGAAGTGCGACGCCGCCGGCCGGGGTCTGGTCGGTGATGACGAAATCCTCCGGGCGGATGCCGAGGATGCCGGCCTCCGTCGCAGCACCATTGAGCTGCGATTTGATCTCGTCGGAGCGCGTCGACATCAGGTTCATCGGCGGTGCCCCGATGAAGGAGGCGACGAAGGTCGTGGCCGGCTTCTCGTAGATCGCCAGGGGATTGCCGACCTGCTCGACCTGGCCGCCATTCATCACGACAAGAATGTCGGCGAGTGTCATCGCCTCGAGCTGGTCGTGGGTGACGTAGATCGAGGTCGTGTTGAGCCGCCGCTGCAATTTGCGGATCTCGACGCGCATCGCGATGCGCAGCTTGGCGTCGAGATTGGAGAGCGGCTCGTCGAACAGGAACACTTTTGGTTGACGCACGATGGCGCGGCCCATCGCGACGCGCTGGCGCTGGCCGCCGGAGAGCTGGCGCGGCTTGCGCTCCAGCATCGATGTGAGCTCGAGCACGCGCGCGGCTTCCTCGACGCGGGTCTTGATCTCGGTCTCGGCCATGCCGCGGTTGCGCAGGCCGTAGGCCATGTTGTTGTAGACGCTCATATGCGGATAGAGCGCGTAGTTCTGGAACACCATCGCGATGTCGCGATCGGCGGGCTCGATCTGGTTGACGACGCGGCCGCCGATGTCGATCTCGCCGCCGGTGACGGTCTCGAGCCCTGCGACCATGCGCAGCAGCGTGGACTTGCCGCAGCCGGAGGGACCGACCAGCACGCAGAACTGCCCGTCGGCGACATCGACGTTGACGCCCTTGATGGCCTCGAAGCCGCCGGGATAGGTCTTGCGGACGTTGCGCAGGGTGACGTTAGCCATGGGTTGCACCGGCGAGTAGCGAGTAGGGAATAGCGAATGGGGATTGGTTAGCACGCAAGGCGGACGCAGCGACCCCATTCGCTACTCGCCATTCACTATTCGCCATCCTCACTTTTCCGTCTCGACCAGGCCGCGCACGAACAGCTTCTGCATGGCGACGACGACGAACACCGGCGGCAGCATGGCCAGCACGGCGGTCGCCATCACGATCGGCCATTCGGTCAGCGCGTCGGTGGTGGTGATCATCTTGCGGATGCCGACCTGGATGGTCTGCATGTCGTCGCGGGTGGTGATGAGCAGCGGCCAGAGATATTGATTCCAGCCGAGGATGAACAGGATCACGAACAACGCCGCCATGTTGGTGCGCGACAGCGGCAGCAGCGTATCCCAGAAAAAGCGCAGGGGGCCGGCGCCGTCGATGCGCGAGGCCTCCAGCAATTCGTCCGGCACGGTCATGAAGAACTGGCGGAACAGCAGCGTCGCGGTGGCCGACGCAATCAGCGGCAGCGACAGGCCGGCATAGCTGTCGAGCATGTGCAAATCGGCGACGATCTTGTAGGTCGGATAGATGCGGACCTCGACCGGCAGCATCAAGGTGATGAAGATGATCCAGAAGATCGCCATCCGGAACGGAAAGCGGAAATACACGATCGCATAGGCCGAGATGATCGAGATCGCGATCTTGCCGATTGCGATTGCCAACGCCATCACCAGCGAGTTCAGCATCATGTTGCCGACGGGCTCGCGGGTCGAGCCGCTCGTGCCGACGAAGATGGTCTGGTAGTAGACCTCGAAGAAATGCCCGCCGGGCAAGAGCGACATCTGTCCGTTCGCGATCAGCGCGTTGTCCTGGGTCGAGGCGATGATCGCGATGTAGACCGGGAACGCGACGATCGCGATCCCGATCCAGAGAATGAAATGGGCGACGTAGCGCCTGATACCCTCGTCTTCGACCATCAGTAGGTCACCTTGCGTTCGACGAAGCGGAACTGGATTCCCGTCAGCACGATGACCATGATCATCAGGATCACCGATTGCGCCGCCGAGCTGCCGAGATTGCCGCCGAGCAGGCCGTCGGAATAGACCTTGTAGACCAGCGTCTCCGTCGACTTGCCGGGACCGCCGCGGGTCATGGTGTCGATGATGCCGAACGTGTCGAAGAAGGCGTAGACGATGTTGACGACCAGCAGGAAGAAGATGGTCGGCGACAGCAGCGGAAAGGTCACGGTCCAGAATCGCCGCATCGGCCGCGCGCCGTCGATCGCGGCGGCCTCGAGCACGCTCCTCGGGATGCTCTGGAGGCCGGCGAGGAAGAACAGGAAATTATAGGAGATCTGCTTCCAGGCGGCGGCGAGGATGATCAGCGCCGCGGCCTGGTCGCCGTCGAGCAGCGGATTCCAGTCGACGCCCAGGCCGCGCAGATAGCGCGACAGCACGCCCAGCGAGGGATGCAGCATGAAGATCCAGAGCACGCCGACGACGGGCGGCGCCACCGCATAGGGCCAGATCAGGAGCGTGCGGTAGAACATCGAGCCGCGCAGCGGCTTGTCGGCCATCACGGCGAGCAGCAGCGCGAAGGACAGCGACGAGACGGCGATGGCGAAAGAGAAGAAGAAGGTCCGGACGATCGCTTCGAAATAGGCGCGATCCCTGAACAGCTCGACGTAATTGTCGAACCAGACGAAGCTCGTCGACAGACCGAAGGCGTCCTGGAGCAGGAAGGACTGGATCACCGCCTGCAGGGCCGGCCAGTAGAAGAAAATCAGGACGATCGCGAGCTGCGGCGCAACCAGCGCGTAAGGCAATAGCTTTGACTGGAAAATGGCTTGCTTTTGCATGATGTCATGGGAAGCGGCAGGCCGGGTCGCGGCCTGCCGCTTCGATGCCTTACTTCACGGCGGTCTTTTCGAACTGCCGCAGCATCGTGTTGCCGCGTTCGACGGCGGCGTCGAGCGCCTGCTTGGCGGTCTTCTTGCCGGCGAGCGCCTGCTCGATCTCTTCCGACCAGACGTCACGCAGCTGCACCATGTTGCCGAGGCGCAGACCGCGCGAGTTCGCGGTCGGCTCCTTGTTGGTCAGCTCGAGCAGCGGGGTCTCGAGATAGGGCTGATCCTTGTAGAAGCCCTCGGCCTTGGCTTTCTCATAGGCCGCCTTGGTGATCGGCAGATAGCCCGAAGCCTTGTGGATGTAGACCTGGCGATCGGTGTCGGAGAGGAAGGTCAGGAATTTCGCCACGCCCTTGTATTCCTCGGCCGACTTGCCGCCCATGACCCAGAGCGAAGCACCGCCGATGATCGAGTTCTGCGGCGCGCCCTTGACGTCGGGATAATACGGCATCGGCACGGCGGTGAAGGCGAACTTGGCCTGCGCCTTGACGTTGCCGAAGAACGCCGACGAGGTCAGGTAGATCGGACATTCGCCCGAGGTGAAGCGGCCTTCGCCGGTGTTGGTGCGGCCGGCATAGTCGTAGACCTTGGTCTTCTGGAGCTCGACCAGGGTTTCGAGATGCTTGACCTGAAGCGGTCCGTTGAACTCCAGCACGGTGTCGAAGCCGTCGAGGCCGTTGGCCTTGCTCGCCAGCGGCACGTTGTGCCAGGCGGAGAGCTGCTCGAGATTGACCCAGGTGATCCAGGAGCCCGAGAAGCCGCAGGTGTCGTGGCCTGAGGCCTTCAGCTTCTTGGCGGCCTCGAACGTTTCGGGCCAGGTCTTGGGGATCTCGACGTTCGCCTTCTTCAGCTCGTCGAGGTTGACCCACATCACGGTCGAGGACGAGTTGAAGGGGAACGACAGCATCTCGCCCTTCGACGTCGAATAGTAGCCGGTGATGGCGGGCAGGTAGATCTTGGGATCGAACTTCTCGCCGGCCTCGGCCATCAGCTTGTAGACCGGCTTCACTGCGCCGGTCGCGGCCATCATGGTCGCGGTGCCGACTTCGAACACCTGCATGATGTGCGGCGCGTTGCCGGCACGGAACGCGGCGATGCCCGCGTTCATCGTATCGGGATAGTTGCCCTTGTAGGTCGGGATGACCTTGTAGTCGGTCTGCGACGCGTTGAAGTCGGTGGCGAGCTTGACGATGACGTCGTTGTTGGCGCCGGTCATCGCGTGCCACCACTGGATTTCGGTCACGGCCAAGGCCGGAGAGGCCGACATGCCGATCGTGATTGCAAATGCGGCAGCTGCCCCAAAGTGTCGAAGAGCCATCAAGAAAACCTCCCTTGCCCGTCAATAAAGAAGCGCTTGCGCTAGCAGCGCCATATGACGTTCACATGACTGTGTAAGCGGCCGAAACGAAAGCGGCAAGCGCGGGAAAAGGGAAGCCGTCAAATAGGCGAAGACGCCGCGGGCAGCCTCCTCCGTTCGCGCTGCACATGCGTGGGTCGCGCCGCAGTGCGGCATTGGATGATGTGGGGCTGGCGAGGCCGCGGGTTCGAATACCTCTCCCGCTTGCAGGAGAGGTCGCGCCGAAGGCGCGGGTGAGGGCTCGCTCCTCTGGGGATTGTCCCATTGTGGAGACTCCCTCTCCCGCAAGCGGGAGCACACCAACGTTGACGCCCGATCCTTGTCTTATCTCAGCGCTTGCGCTCGGGACCGCAGACCGTGCCCTTCTCGACCATCGCGTCGATCTCGGCCTTGGAATATCCGAACTCGCCCAGCACCTCCGCCGAGTGCTGGCTGAATTTCGGCGGCAGGCGGCGCAGGCTCGGCTTGCTGCGATCGAGCCGGATCGGCGAGGCCACGCCCTTGTACCAATCCTTCTCGATGACATCGCCGCGGGCGATCGTGTGCGGATTGGTCAACGCCTGGTCGATCTTCTGCACGGGGCCTGCGGGCAGGCCCGCCGCGAGCAGGCGATTGCAGAGCGGCTCGGCCTCGTGCTGGCTGAACACGGCGGCCAGCTCGGCGCGCAGCGCCTCGCGATTGGCGATGCGGTCCTTGTTGCGGGCAAAGCGCGGATCGGTGCCGAGTTCGGGCTTGCCGATCTCCTTGGCGAGCTTGCGGAAGGTGCCGTCATTGCCGACGCCGATGAAGATGTTGTCGGTTTTGGTCGGGAAGATCGCGTAAGGCACGAGGTTGGGATGCTCGTTGCCGGTCAGGCCAGGGGGCTTGCCATGCATGAAATAGTTCGCGGTGTGCGGATGCATGATGGCAAGGCCGGTCTCGTACAGCGTCGTCTCCAGGAACTGGCCCTTGCCCGAGCGCTGCCGCTCCGACAGCGCCATCAGGATGCCGATCGCCGCATAGAGGCCGGTCGTGATGTCGACCAGCGGCACGCCGATCCGCATCGGTCCGCTCTCGGGCGAGCCGGTCGCCGCGATCATGCCGGTCATGGCCTGGATGATGGCGTCATAGCCGGGATTGCCGCCGCGCGGACCGTCGGCGCCGAAGCCGCAGATCCGGCAATGCACGAGGCGCGGGAATTTCTCGCGCAGCACCTCGTTGCCGATGCCCCATTTCTCCAGCGTGCCCGGCTTGAAATTCTCGATCAGGACGTCGGCCGTCTCCAGCATCTTGAGCAGCACGACGCGGCCGCCCTCGGAGGCGAGGTCGAGGCCGATCGAGCGCTTGTTGCGGTTGATGCCGATGAAATAGGCCGCGTCTTCGTCGTGGAAGGGAGGGCCCCAGTCGCGCACCTCGTCGCCGGCGGGCGGCTCGACCTTGATCACGTCGGCGCCATGGTCGGCGAGGATCTGGGTGCAGTAGGGACCGCCGAGCACGCGCGTGAGATCGATGACGCGCAGTCCGCTCATTGCACCCGTAACGGCTTCAGAACTCATGCCTTCGCTTCCCCTGTGTCGATCGTTGGTCACAGGCCTAGCGAGGTTTTTTTGCGCCAGCAATGGCTTGTTGCGTAGGGCCGCATGCACCGCTGCGCGTCAATCCCGCGGCATGGCAAAACAGGATCCGGTAAATCAAACGGAAGCGGCCGGCCCGAGGGGGATCCCGGGCCAGCCAATCCGCACTTTCGATCAGACGACCGTCAGGCGAACGTCGACATTGCCGCGCGTGGCATTGGAATAGGGGCACATCTGGTGCGCCTTCGCGACCAGCGCTTCGGCCTCGGCGCGGGCAAGGCCCGGCAGCGAGACGGCGAGGTCGATGTCGAGGCCGAAGCCGCCTTCGGAGCGCGGGCCGATGCCGACGGTCGAGGTGACGGCGGCGTCGGCGGGGACCTTCGGGCCGCCCTGCGAGGCCACGAACTTCATCGCGCCGATGAAGCAGGCGGCGTAGCCGGCCGCAAACAGCTGCTCGGGATTGTTGCCGGCGCCGCCGCCGCCGCCGAGCTCCTTCGGCGTGGTGAGCTTGACGTCGAGCGCGCCGTCGAGGGTCGCGGCATGGCCGTCGCGGCCGCCGGTGGCTTTTGCGCTGGTCTTGTACAGGACGTTCACGGACATTCTCGTCTCCCTGGGTTTCGGTGGGGTGCGATCTCTATCGCAGACAATTAGATTGTGCGCAATTGAAATTGCGGCGTCTCACATTTAATTGTTCGCAATTGAATCTACGGCCGCACGGCCCCACAATGCGGGCAAACCTCGTGAGATTCTCCATGGCTCGGAAACACTCGGCAGCGGACGCGCCGCTGCGGCTCGACAACCAGATCTGCTTCGCGGTCTATTCGGCCGCGCACGCCTTCAACCGCGTCTACAAGCCGCTGCTCGACCGCCTCGGCCTGACCTATCCGCAATATCTTGTGATGCTGGTGCTGTGGGAGCGCGACGACGTGCCGGTCAAGGACATCGGCGAGAGGCTGTTTCTGGATTCGGGCACGCTGACGCCGCTGCTCAAGCGCCTCGAGGTCGCCCACCTGGTCAAGCGCACCCGCTCGAGCGAGGACGAACGTCAGGTGCTGATCGCGCTGACGCCGCAGGGCCTCGCGCTGAAGGACAAGGCGCGCGCCGTGCCGCAGTCGATCCTGGCGGCGTCGGATTGCTCGGTGCCGGAGCTGGTGGCGATAAAAGACGAGATCGTCGCGCTGCGCGACCGGCTCAATGCGGTGATCGGGGAGTAGGGGGTTAGACGATCAGAAGTGCTTCTTCGCGAAAGCGCGTCCCGAACCCGATTTCAGGTATCGCTCGAACGCGACAGCGCGTGCGGCGTCGTCGAACGCGAAATAGGTCCGAATTCGCCAAGGCCCATATTTCGACGTGTGCGGCACCTCACCGGCATTATGCTTCGCCAAGCGGGCACGCAGGTCATCGGTGATGCCGACGTAGAAGTGCTCGGAATCGAGACTTTCGAGAATGTAGACGTACTTCATCCCGTGTCCTCCCCATGCGGGCAGGATACAAGACCAGTCTAGGGATACGATTGGGAGTTTGCCCAAGTCCGCCGTCGCCCTTCGGGCTATGGCGGGACAGCCTTCGCTCACTTCGCTACGAGAGAGAGAGCAGGGCTGGCTTGCCCAGCCGAAGCTCGCGAAGCGAGCGAAGGCTGGTGGAGCCAGGCGGGATCGAACCGCCGACCTCTTGCATGCCATGCAAGCGCTCTCCCAGCTGAGCTATGGCCCCTTAAGTCTTCCAGTGGGGAGGATCCTGGGGGATCCGTCCCGGCCGGCGAGCCCTAGGCGACTCGCGCGGTGCACCCTTTTTCACAGATCAGGGCTGATCTCAAGTCTCTTCATCGCCTCCGACATCACCAATGATGTCGGTCACGTCCTCATCGCCCTCTTCTTCGTCGGCGATGAAGGTCGAATCATCGTCATCGTCGTCGTCGAGGGTCTCGTCGACCTCGATATCGTCCTCCGATTCGGGCACGACGGCCTTGACCTTGCCGGTGTTCTCCTCGGCATCGGCCTCCTCGAGGGAGACCAACTCTTCGGCCTCCGCCGGCTCCGGCGTGGTGTCCGCCGCGGCTGCGTGGCGGGCTTCGGCGCCGCGAGTCGTGCGCGCAGGCGCCACGGGCGCGATCGGGACCACTTCGCCGGTATAGGGCGAGATCACCGGATTCTTGTTGAGGTCGTAGAACTTCTTGCCCGTGGTCGGGCAAATACGTTTGGTTCCGAGTTCGGACTTGGCCACGGCAGAGGAATCCTGGGAATGTCTGAAAAGCGGTGTTTCACTTGGCTAGTTGGCGGCCCGCTGTCAATAGCGCATTACGGGAGAAAGACATGCCGGTGACGGGGCGCGGACCATGTGGTACCTGCGCCCCAGCTCTCCGGGGCATATTCAAGGACACAATCTTGACCCATTCCGACCAACCGAGGCCGCTTCAGTCGCGCGCAAACGGTCCCCTGACCGGGAAAGTACGGGTGCCCGGGGACAAGTCGATCTCCCACCGTGCCCTCATCCTGGGCGCGCTCGCGGTCGGCGAGACCCGGATTTCGGGCCTGCTGGAGGGCGAGGACGTCCTCAACACCGCCAAATCCATGCAGGCGCTGGGTGCCAGGGTCGAGCGCACCGGCGATTTCGCCTGGAAGGTGCAGGGCGTGGGCGTCGCAGGCTTCGCCCAGCCCAAGGCGGCGCTGGATTTCGGCAATTCCGGCACCGGCTGCCGGCTGGTCATGGGCGCCGTCGCCGGCTGCCCGATCTCGGCGGTCTTCGACGGCGACGCCTCGCTGCGCAGCCGTCCCATGCGCCGGATTCTGGACCCGCTCGAGAAGATGGGCGCGAGGGTCGTCTCCGGCGGCGAGGGCGGGCGTCTGCCGCTGACCGTCCAGGGCGCGCGCGATCCGCTGCCGATCACCTACAAGACCCCGGTCGCCTCGGCCCAGATCAAATCCGCCGTGCTGCTCGCGGGTCTGGCGGCGCCGGGCACCACCACGGTCATCGAGAGCGAGGCCAGCCGCGACCATACCGAGCTGATGCTGAAGCACTTCGGCGCCGACATCACCTCCACGAAGGAGGGCCTGCACGGCCGCCGCATCACCCTCGTGGGTCAGCCCGAGCTGCATGGCGCCAATGTCGTCGTGCCCGCCGATCCCTCCTCGGCGGCCTTCCCGGTCGTCGCGGCGCTGATCGCCGAGGGCTCCGATGTCGTGCTGTCGGATGTCATGACCAATCCGCTGCGCACCGGCCTGTTCACCACGCTGCGCGAAATGGGCGCCTCGATCGAGGAGAGCGAAGTGCGCGGCGATGCCGGCGAGCCGATGGCGCAGCTGCGGGTGCGCGCGTCAAAGCTGCGCGGCGTCGAGGTGCCGCCGGAGCGCGCGCCCTCGATGATCGACGAATATCTGGTGCTGGCGGTGGCGGCCTCCTTCGCCGAAGGCACGACCATCATGCGCGGCCTGCAAGAGCTGCGCGTCAAGGAATCCGACCGCCTGGAGGCCACCGCCGCGATGCTGCGCGTCAATGGCGTCAAGGTCGAGGTCTCCGGCGACGATCTGATCGTCCAGGGCCGCGGTCACGTCCCGGGTGGTGGCACCGTCGCCACCCACATGGACCATCGCATCGCGATGTCCGCGCTGGTGATGGGCTGCGCCTCCGACCAGCCGGTGACCGTCGACGACACCGCCTTCATCGCCACCAGTTTCCCGGATTTCATTCCGATGATGCGTTCGCTTGGGGCCGAGTTTTCATGATCATCGCCATCGACGGGCCCGCGGCTTCGGGCAAGGGGACGCTGGGTAAGCGTCTCGCTCATCATTACGGCTATCGTCATCTTGATACCGGCGTGATCTATCGCGCGGTCGCCTACGCCCTGATGCAATCGGGTCATGATCTCCGCGACGAGGCGGCTGCGGTCGCCGCGGCGCTGGAACTCGATCCCGAAAAGTTCGGCGATCCTGCCCTGAAGACCCAGAAGGTCGGCGAGGGCGCCTCGATCGTCTCGGCGATCCCAAGGGTTCGTGAGGCCCTGGTCAATTTCCAGCGGCAATTCGCCGCCGATCCGCCCGGCGCCGTGCTGGACGGCCGGGACATTGGAACCGTGATCTGCCCTCATGCCGACGTGAAGATTTTTGTCGTGGCGGACCCCAAGGTTCGCGCCCGCCGCCGCACCATGGAGGCCAAGGCGCGGGGCGAGGAGGCGGACGAGGCGGCCGTGCTCGCCGACATCATCCAGCGCGACGAACGCGACAAGAACCGGCCGATTGCGCCGTTGAAACCCGCCCCCGATGCTTACTTGCTAGATAACTCCCAACTGGATATAGAAGGCGGCGTCCGGGCCGCCATCGACATTATCGAGGCCGTCCGAGCGGGCCGGTCGCGGGGTTAAGCCGCAGCCGTCATTGGAGGAAGCGCCCGCTCCCGCTCTTTGAGGTCGATACCCCCCGGTCCGCCTGTTTCGGGACCGGTGCGATCCAGGCTCCGGACAAAGATTTTCACGTATCGAACGCGCGGGCCTCAGCCGGCCCGCTTCCGCTGTTCCGGTGCCATGCCGGGGCAGCAAGCGGTCGCTCGAAGGTCTTGCGGACCTTCCGACACTGCGCGTGCGATGCGCCCATGAACCCAACGGCCGGCAAGACATCCGCAACTGGAGAACAAATGGCTTCGACTTCTGCTGATACCTATAGCCCCTCGCGCGACGATTTCGCCGCGATGCTCGACGAGTCCTTCGCAGGTGGCAACCTGCAGGAAAGCTCCGTCGTCAAGGGCAAGGTGGTTGCAATTGAAAAGGACATGGCCGTCATCGACGTCGGCCTGAAGACCGAGGGCCGCGTCGCCCTGCGCGAATTTTCCGGCCCCGGCCGTGACAGCGAGATCAAGGTCGGCGACGAGGTGGAAGTGTTCCTCGATCGCATCGAGAACGCCCTCGGCGAAGCCGTGCTGTCGCGCGACAAGGCGCGCCGCGAAGAGAGCTGGGGCAAGCTCGAGAAGGCGTTCCAGAACAACGAGAAGGTCAACGGCGTCATCTTCAACCAGGTCAAGGGCGGCTTCACCGTCGACCTCGACGGTGCCGTGGCCTTCCTGCCGCGCTCGCAGGTCGACATCCGTCCGATCCGCGACGTTGCGCCGCTGATGAACAACTCGCAGCCGTTCCAGATCCTGAAGATGGACCGCCGCCGCGGCAACATCGTCGTCTCCCGCCGCACGGTGCTGGAAGAGACCCGCGCCGAGCAGCGCCAGGAGCTGGTGCAGAACCTCGAAGAGGGTCAGGTCATCGACGGCGTGGTCAAGAACATCACCGACTACGGTGCGTTCGTTGATCTCGGCGGCATCGACGGCCTGCTGCACGTCACCGACATCGCGTGGCGCCGCGTCAACCATCCGACCGAGGTGCTCTCGATCGGCCAGACCGTGAAGGTCAAGATCATCAAGATCAACCACGAGACGCACCGCATCTCGCTGGGCATGAAGCAGCTGCTGGACGATCCGTGGCAGGGCATCGAAGCCAAGTACCCGCTGGGTGCCCGCTTCACCGGCCGCGTCACCAACATCACCGACTACGGTGCGTTCGTCGAACTCGAGCCGGGCATCGAAGGCCTGATCCACGTCTCCGAGATGTCGTGGACGAAGAAGAACATGCACCCCGGCAAGATCGTCTCGACCTCGCAGGAAGTCGAAGTGCAGGTGCTGGAAGTCGATTCCGTCAAGCGCCGCATCTCGCTCGGCCTCAAGCAGACCATGCGCAACCCCTGGGAGGTCTTCGTCGAAGGTCACCCGACCGGTTCGGTGGTCGAGGGCGAGGTCAAGAACAAGACCGAGTTCGGTCTGTTCCTGGGTCTCGAGGGCGACGTCGACGGCATGGTCCACCTCTCCGACCTCGACTGGAAGCTTCCGGGCGAGCAGGTGATCGACAACTACAAGAAGGGCGACATGGTGAAGGCCGTGGTGCTCGATGTGGACGTCGAGAAGGAGCGTATCTCGCTCGGCATCAAGCAGCTCGAAGGCGACCCCTTCGCCGAGCCGGGCGATGTCAAGAAGGGCGCGGTCGTGACCTGCGAAGTGCTCGAAGTGAAGGAGAGCGGTATCGAGGTGAAGATCGCCGGTACCGACTTCACCACCTTCATCAAGCGCTCGGAACTCGCCCGTGACCGCAACGACCAGCGCGCCGAACGCTTCGCCGTCGGCGAGAAGGTCGATGCCCGCGTGATCCAGTTCGACAAGAAGGCCCGCAAGGTCCAGGTGTCGATCAAGGCGCTCGAAGTCGCCGAAGAGAAGGAAGCCATCGCGCAGTACGGCTCCTCCGATTCGGGTGCGACACTCGGCGACATCCTCGGCACCGCGCTCAAGAACCGCGACAGCAAGTAAGCGAAACGCTCGTTTCGCCGACATCAAAGCCCCGGCGCGAGCCGGGGCTTTTTTGTTGCTCCATACTCAACTGTCGTCCCGGACAAGCGCAGCGGAGCGGAACGCCGATCCGGGACCCATACCCACAGGGAGTGGTTTGACGAAGACTCGGAGTGGGCGCCTCGCGTCACACTCCTCCCTGTGGTTATGGGTCCCTGTGTCTTGGAAGTCTGTCATGATGAGGTGGGCGGGAAGCCGTTGGGTCCTTGGCGCTTGACGCCGTGAGCCGGCTCGGTCTCCCGCCCGTTCCATCTATCAACCTGAACAGTTGCACGAGGCTGCGGCAACAGACCTCGCATCACAGGGACAGGCACCGTGATCATACCCCTTCGTTACGTCGGAATCGACGTCTCCAAACAATATCTCGATATCTTCGATGAGGGCGTAGGCGTGCCGGAGCGCATCGCCAACGCGACGCAGGCCATCACACAGATCGTGGCGCGTTGGCGATGCGATGTGCGGGTCGTCTTCGAGGCCACGGGTGTCTATGACCTCGAGCTTCGCGAGGCACTGAGTGAGGCGGGCATCCGCTTCGCCCGGATCAACCCGGCCCGGGCCCGCGACTTTGCGCGCGCCAGCGGCCAGCTCGCCAAGACCGACCCGATCGATGCGCGGATGCTGGCGGCCTTCGCGCGGGCCATGCAGCCGGCCACCGAGCCGGCCGCCAATCCCGCCCGCAATGCCTTGGCAAGGCTTGCAAAACGGCGAGATCAGCTGGTCCTGATGCGCGCCCAGGAGAAGAACCGACGCAGCGAGGCCGACGACCGCGGTATGGCCGATCGCATCGGTCGTCACATCGAGGTCCTCGACGAGGAGATCGCCGAGATCGAGGTCGACATCAAGGCACTGATCAAGGCTGAGCCGGAGATCGCGGACGATGCGCGGTTGATGCGCTCGCTCCCTGGCGTGGGTCCTGTGGCCTGCATGCAGCTGATCGCGCAGATGCCGGAGCTCGGGCAAGTCGGGCCGAAGCAGGTGGCGGCGCTCGCCGGTCTCGCCCCCTTCAACGTCGACAGCGGCGCCTTCCGTGGCAAACGAAAGATCGCCGGCGGCCGAAAGCGCGTCCGCGACGCCCTCTACATGGCGGCTCTCAACGCGGTTCGCCGCGCCGATCCGTTCAAGGCCTTCTATGCACGACTGCGCCAAGCCGGCAAACCAGCCAAGCTCGCCCTCATCGCCGTCGCCAGGAAGTTGCTGACGGTCCTCAACGCCATGATGCGCGACAGAAAGCCGTACCTGCAGACAAGGCCAACATAACAGTTGCCGGCCCCCCGTGCGCAATTGCGCACTAGGCCGGGACGACACTTGAGTGTGTGGCGGCGTCCGGGCCTACACCGCAGCCAGCCTTGTTTTCTTCAAATTGCGCCGCAATTGATGTATCCAGATAAGCCGTTGGTCACGCCGTGACGGCACAACGCGCCTGGCCTTTCATTTGGAGATATTCCGATGTCGCTCGATTCGGACATCATCGTCGATCGCCGCAGGATCCGCCGCAAGCTGACGTTCTGGCGCGTCGTGGCCGCGCTGATCGCGATCGCGGCGATTGCGGGCTTCGCGCTGATCGCGACGCCCGGTGCGCGCGGCACGTTCGCATCCGCCGGCTCGATTGCGCGGGTCCAGATCGAGGGCCTGATCCGCAGCGATTCCGATCGCACGAAGGCGCTGGAGCGGCTGGAGAATTCGCAGGCTGCCGCCGTCATCGTTCACATCAACTCGCCGGGCGGCACCACCGCAGGCTCCGAGCAGCTTTACGACTCGCTTGTCCGGCTCAAGGCGAAGAAGCCGCTCGTCGTCGTGGTCGAGGGTCTCGCCGCCTCCGGCGGTTACATCACGGCGATCGCGAGCGACCACATCATCGCGCAGCAGAGCTCGCTGGTCGGCTCGATCGGTGTGCTGTTCCAGTACCCCAACGTCACCGAGCTCCTGAAGACCATCGGCGTCAAGGTCGAGGAGGTAAAATCCTCGCCGCTGAAGGCCGCGCCCAACGGTTTTGAGCCGACCAGCCCCGAGGCGCGGGCCGCGCTCGACGCGCTGGTGAAGGATTCCTACGCCTGGTTCAAGGAACTGGTGAAGGAACGGCGTGGCATGGACGACACGCAGCTCGAGAAAGTGGCCGACGGCCGCGTCTTCACCGGACGCCAGGCGATCGATCTCAAGCTGATCGACCAGATCGGCGACGAGAAGGCTGCGGTGACCTGGCTGGTCGAGCAGAAGGGCGTCAAGAAGGGGCTTTCGGTACGCGACTACAAGCTCCAGACGCGCTTCGGCGACCTGCCGTTCCTCAGGACGGCTGCTGCCGTGACGCTGGAAGCGCTGGGTTTGGGCTCGATTGCGCATCAAATCGGGCAAACCGGCGTCGCGCAGGCCGTCGACCGGTTCGGAATGGATGGAATGCTGGCCTTGTGGCAGCCGGCTGCGTCAAACTGACGGGGCCGGGCGAGCACTCAAGGGTTTTCTCGTCTGGCGAGTGTCGGGACAGCCTGCTTTTTTGGCATTTGTCACGCATTTTCACGACGCTCAACCTTGATTTAGCGTCTTGACAGATCACGGTATTTTCACGGAAATGGTCATCCGCACGCTTCCGGGTCCTATCTCTCGATGATCAAATCCGAACTTGTTCAGCGTATCGCCGAGCACAACCCGCATCTGTACCAGCGGGATGTCGAGAACATTGTGAATGCGATTCTCGAAGAGATCGTAGCGGCTCTCGCACGCGGCGACCGCGTCGAGTTGCGCGGCTTCGGTGCCTTCTCGGTCAAGCATCGCCCTGCACGCGCCGGGCGTAATCCGCGCACCGGCGCCCATGTGCCCGTCGATCAGAAGAGCGTTCCGTTCTTCAAGACCGGCAAGGAAATGCGCGAGCGGCTGAACCGCGACCATCCGGATCCCGGCGCGGCAGACTGAGGCCGGCGTCAGGGTTTTCCGTGGTCGCGAGCGATGCGGCCGGAAGCGTGATTCAAGGCGAGCGAAGCGAGATGCGAAAGTTCCTGACCGCGCTGATCGTGATTCCGCTGGGTCTGATCCTGGTGGTGTTCGCCGTCTCCAACCGGCATTTCGTCACGGTCTCCTTCGATCCCTTTGTCTCCGACGACCCGTCATTGTCGGTCACGCTGCCGCTGTTCCTGCTGCTGATCCTGGTGGCGGCGCTCGGCGTCCTGGCCGGCGGCTGTGCCGTCTGGTTGGGCCAGCGGCACTGGCGCCGCGCGGCCCGCCGGCATGAGGCGGATGCGCGCAGCGCCCGGACCGAACTGGCCGGCCTGCGGGCCCAGACGGTCGCGGCGAAGCCCGATTCCCAGCGCCTCCCCGCCCCCGTCGGGGTGGGCCTTTACGGGCCCGTCGGGCGAGACAAGCAGCGCGCGACGTTGTAGAAGCGGCCGCAACCGAAAACCCTGCTTTCCGGCCGCGGACTTGCGGCCTTTACCTGCTTTGAGACCATGTCCCTGCTCGTCAAAATCTGCGGCCTGTCCACGCGCGAGACGCTCGAAACAGCGCTCGACGCGGGCGCCGACATGGTGGGGTTCGTGTTCTTTCCGCCGTCGCCCCGGCATCTGTCGCTGGAGCTTGGCCGCGATCTCGGCCGCCAGGTGCAGCGGCGCGCGCTTAAGGTTGCGCTCACGGTCGATGCCGATGACGCCACGCTCGACAACATCATGGACGCGCTGTCGCCGGATATTTTCCAGCTCCATGGCAAGGAGACCGTCGCGCGGCTGCGCGACATCAAGCAGAAGTTCGGCCGCCCCGTGATGAAGGCGGTGCCGGTCGCAACGTCAGCCGACCTTGCCGTGCTGCCCGGCTACGCCGCGGTCGCCGACCGCATCCTGTTCGATGCGCGCGCGCCGAAAGACGCGACGCGGCCCGGCGGCCTCGGTGCGCCGTTCGACTGGCACCTGCTCGAAAACCTCGATCTGAAATTGCCCTACATGGTCTCGGGCGGGCTTCACGCCGACAACGTCGCTGAGGCCCTTCGCGTCACCCGCGCCGGTGGCGTCGACGTGTCCTCCGGTGTCGAGAGCGCCTCCGGCGTCAAGGACCCCGAGATGATCAAGGCCTTCGTCCGCGCCGCGCGCGCCACCCAAGAGTTGAGCGTCCGATGAACATCGCCAAACCAAATTCCTACCGCAGCGGCCCCGACGAGCGCGGCCATTTCGGCATTTTCGGCGGCCGCTTCGTCGCCGAAACGCTGATGCCGCTGATCCTCGATCTCGAGAAGGCCTACACCGCGGCCAAGGCCGACCCGGCCTTCCAGGCCGAGATGAACGGCTATCTCAAGAACTATGTCGGCCGGCCCTCGCCGCTCTATTTCGCCGAGCGTCTCACCGAGCATCTCGGCGGCGCAAAAATCTACCTCAAGCGCGAAGAGCTCAACCACACCGGCTCGCACAAGGTGAACAACGTGCTCGGCCAGATCATGCTGGCGCGGCGCATGGGCAAGAAGCGCATCATCGCCGAGACCGGCGCCGGTCAGCACGGGGTCGCCACCGCGACGCTGTGCGCGCGCTTCGGTCTCGAATGCGTGGTCTATATGGGCGCCGTCGACGTCGAGCGGCAGCAGCCCAACGTCATTCGCATGGAGATGCTGGGCGCCAAGGTGGTCCCGGTGCAGTCGGGCACGCGCACGCTCAAGGACGCGATGAACGAGGCGCTGCGCGACTGGGTCACCAACGTGCACAACACGTTCTACTGCATCGGCACGGTGGCGGGCCCGCATCCCTATCCGACGCTGGTGCGCGACTTCCAGTCGATCATCGGCAACGAGACCAAGGCGCAGATGCAGGAGGTCGAAGGCCGCCTGCCGGATTCGCTGGTCGCCTGCATCGGCGGCGGCTCCAACGCGATGGGCCTGTTCCACCCCTTCCTCGACGATTCCACCGTCGAGATCTTCGGCGTCGAAGCCGCCGGCCATGGGCTGACGCAATTGCATGCGGCGTCGATCGCAGGCGGCCGTCCCGGCGTGCTGCACGGCAATCGCACCTATCTCTTGATGGATGCGGACGGCCAGATCCGGGACGCCCATTCGATCTCGGCCGGTCTCGACTATCCCGGCATCGGCCCCGAGCATTCCTGGCTGCACGAGATCGGCCGCGTGAATTATCTGTCCGCGACCGACGACGAGGCGCTGGCTGCGTTCCAGCTGCTGTCAAAGCTGGAAGGCATCATCCCCGCGCTCGAACCCGCGCATGCCATCGCCAAGGTGATGGAGCTCGCGCCGAAGCGGGCAAAAGATCACCTGATGGTCGTCAATCTCTCTGGCCGCGGCGACAAGGACGTCCCGCAGGTCGGCGACATCCTGAAGGGCAAGAGCAAGTGACCACGCGTATCGACACCCGTTTTGCCGAGCTTGCGAAGCAGGGCCGCTCGGCCTTCGTCACCTTTCTGATGGCCGGCGATCCCGATCCCGCCACCTCGCTCGAGATCATCAAGGCGCTGCCGAAGTCCGGCGCCGACGTGATCGAGATCGGCATGCCTTTCACCGATCCGATGGCCGACGGTCCGTCGATCCAGGCGGCGGGCCTGCGCGCGCTCAAGGCCGGCATGACGCCGAAGAAGACGCTCGAGCTCGTGCGCGGCTTCCGCAAGGACGACAATGCGACGCCGATCGTGCTGATGGGCTATTACAATCCGATCTACATCTACGGCGTCGACAAGTTCCTGGTCGATGCCAAGACTGCCGGCGTCGACGGCCTCATCATCGTCGACCTGCCGCCGGAAGAGGACGACGAGCTCTGCCTGCCCGCGATGAAGGCCGGCCTGAACTTCATTCGGCTGGCGACGCCGACGACCGACGACAAGCGCCTGCCGGCCGTGCTCGCCAACACCTCGGGCTTCGTCTACTACGTCTCGATCACCGGCATCACCGGGGCTGCGGCGGCGGACTCCACGGCGGTGAGCGAAGCGGTCGCCCGCATCAAGCGTCACACCAAGCTGCCGGTCTGCGTCGGTTTCGGCATCCGCACGCCGGAGACTGCGCGCGCCATCGCGTCGCATGCGAACGGCGCGGTGGTCGGCACCGCGCTGGTCGATGCGCTCAAGAACAGCCTCGATGCAGAGGGGCGGGCCACCGCCAAAACCGTTAACGCCGTCGCCGAACTGACGGCGTCCCTGGCCCAGGGCGTCAAGGGCGCGCAGCAGGCGGCGGAATAGGCCATAATTCCGCTTTTGGGGCGGACGACACGGCGGCTTGCCGGGGCAGGGTCCGGCAGCCATATATCCCTTCAGGCGGTTCCCGGAGCGGGATCGCACATCGGAGCAAACCATGAACTGGCTTACCAATGTGGTCCGGCCGAAGATCCGCAACATGCTGCGGCGGGAGACGCCGGAGAATCTGTGGATCAAGTGTCCGGATTCCGGGCAGCTCGTGTTCTACAAGGACGTCGAGGCCAACCAGTTCGTCATTCCCGGCTCGAACTACCACATGCGCATGGGCGCGGTGGCACGTCTGAAGTCGATCTTCGACAATGAGACCTGGTACGACGTCGCGCTGCCTGAGGTTACGCCGGACCCGCTCAAGTTCCGCGACGAAAAGAAATACGTCGACCGCATCAAGGATGCGCGTGCGCGCACCAACCTGAATGACGCGATCAAGGTCGGCTACGGCAAGCTCGAAGGCGCCGCCGTCGTCATCGCCGTGCAGGATTTCGACTTCATGGGCGGCTCGCTCGGCATGGCCGCGGGCGAAGCCATCGTGCGCGGACTCGAGCTCGCGGTCGAGAAGAAGTCGCCGTTCATCGTGTTCGCCGCATCAGGCGGCGCGCGCATGCAGGAAGGCATCCTGTCGCTGATGCAGATGCCGCGCACGACCGTTGCGGTACAGATGCTGCGCGAAGCAAAACAGCCCTACATCGTCGTGCTGACCAATCCGACCACCGGCGGCGTCACCGCCTCCTACGCGATGCTGGGCGACGTGCAGATCGCCGAGCCCGGTGCGCTGATTGGCTTTGCCGGCGCGCGCGTGATCGAGCAGACCATCCGCGAGAAGCTCCCGGAAGGTTTCCAGCGCGCCGAGTACCTGAAAGAGCACGGCATGATCGACATGGTCGTGCATCGCCATGAGCTGCGCCCGACCCTGGCGCGGCTCTGTCGCCTGTTGACCAAGGCTCCGGCGCTGGAGACCGCGTCGAAATCGGTGCAGCCGGTCGTCAGCCCGGCGCAGATCGTATCGGCTTCCGAGACGGCGCCGGCCGCGCCGCACGCGTGAACGCATCTCCTGACAGCGCAAAGCCGCCGCTCGGCGAATTGATCGGGCGGCTGTCGGCCCTGCATCAGAAGCGCATCGATCTCGGGCTGGAGCGGATGCACCGCCTGCTCGAGCGGCTCGGCCATCCCGAACGCAAGCTACCGCCGGTGATCCACATCGCCGGCACCAATGGCAAGGGCTCGACGCTCGCTTATCTGCGCGCGACGCTGGAAGCAGCAAACCTGCGCGTCCACGCCTACACCTCGCCCTATCTGGTTCGCATCAACGAATGTTTCCGGCTCGGCCGCCTCGGTGGCGGCGTGCTGGTCGGCGACGACGAGCTGTACGCCGCGCTGGAAGAGGTCGAGCGCGTCAATGCCGGCGAGCCTGCGACCGTGTTCGAGCTGAAGACGGCCGCCGCGTTTCATCTGTTCGCGCAGAATCCCGCCGACGCGGTGCTGCTCGAGGTCGGTCTTGGCGGACGGCTCGATTCGACCAATGTGGTCGACACGCCGGCGGCCACCGTGATCACGCCTGTTAGCATGGACCACCTGGACTTCCTCGGCGATACGCTGACCTCCATCGCCGGCGAGAAGGCGGCGATCATCAAGCGCGGCGTGCCCGTGATCTCGGCCGAGCAATCGGGCGAGGCGATGGCCGTGATCGAGGCGCAGGCCAGGCGCATGCGCGCGCCGCTGTTTGCCGCGAACGAGAGCTGGCACGTCAATGTCGAGCATGGGCGCCTGGTTTATTCCGACGATCGCGGCCTGATGGATCTCGCCGCGCCGCGCCTGTTCGGCCGCCACCAGTTCGACAATGCCGGGCTTGCGATCGCGACACTGCGCGCGATTCCGACGTTCAAGGTCAATCAGGCGGCGTTCGAGGCCGGCATCGTCGGTGCCGAATGGCCGGCGCGGATGCAGCGCATCACCTCGGGCGAGCTGCTCTCCTGGGGGCCGCAGGGCTCGGAGATCTGGCTCGACGGCGGACACAATGCGGAAGGCGGGCGCGTCGCAGCGGCCGCGCTCGGCGATCTCGAGGAGCGGGTGTCGCGGCCGCTAGTCGTGATCGCGGGCATGATGGCCAACAAGGATGCGCAAGGCTTTCTCGCCAATTTCGCCGGCCTCACCCGTCACATCATCGCGGTGCCGATTCCCGACACCGAGAATGCGATGCCGGCCGACCGCCTCGCGGACGCCGCACGCAGCCTCGGCATGCGGGTCGAGCCCGCGCCCGGCATCGAGGCCGCGCTGCGCGCCTTGTCGAAGCTCGCCTACGAGGTGCCGCCGCGCATCCTGATCACGGGTTCGCTCTATCTCGCCGGCCACGTGCTAGGCATCAACGGCACGCCTCCTGCATAAGCTCTCTTGTCCCGGACAAGGCACATCGCGCAAGCGATGCGCCGCAGAGCAGAATGCCGCAACATGGGCCCCGGCTCTGCAGCGCACCGCTGAAGAAGCGCTGCGCTGCGTCCGGGGCACGAAAGAGAGACTGCCAATGCGTTTCGCCGCGATTGCCGACATTCATGGAAACCGTCTCGCGCTGGAGGCGGTGCTTGCCGACATCAGCGCCCAGGGCATCGCCGACATCGTCAATCTCGGCGACATGCTGAGCGGCCCGCTCGACGCGCGCCGGACCATCGAGATCCTGATGCAGCTCGAAGTCGTGCATGTGCTCGGCAATCACGACCGCTACCTGTTCGACCGTCCGCCGGAGAAGATGGGCTCATGGGATCGTCCTGCCCATGCACAGCTGAGTGCCGCGCAACTCGACTGGCTGCGGGCGCAGCCGATGACGCGCGTGTTCCGCGACCAGGTCTTCCGCGACGCCCGACAATGACGAGGTCTATTGGCTCGACACCGTGCATCCTGACGGCACGGTCGCGCTATCGCCGCTCGACCGCATCGAGCAGTTCGCGCAAGGCATCGCGCAGTCCCTGATCCTCTGCGCCCACACCCATCTCGCCCGCGCGGTGCGCTTGCGCGATGGCCGGCTGATCGTCAATCCCGGCAGCGTCGGCAGCCCCGGCTATCGCGACAAGCATCCGTTCCCGCATGTTGTCGAGGCCGGTACGCCGCACGCGCGCTACGCGGTCCTCGAACTGGTCGATGGTGCGTGGCAGGTTACGTTCCGCCATGTCGTCTATGATCATGAGGCGATGGCCGCGCTCGCACGGCGCAACAATCAGCCGGAGCTCGCGAACGCGCTGGCGACGGGGTGGATCAAGTAGACGGCAGGGCTGCGGGCTTGACATTTCCATATGCGCGCTTATTATAAGCGCGCATATGAAAAGGGAGGTCATGCCATGAGCGACGAAAACACCTGGCGGAGCGAATACGCCATCGAGACGTCGGCGCCCCCAGAGACGATCTGGAGCATCTTTCGCGAAGTCCCCGCCTGGAAAAACTGGAACGCGGGCATCGAGCAGATCAACATCGACGGACCGTTTGCGACCGGCACCTGGTTCACGATGAAGCCGCCCGGCGAGGAGGCGCTGCGTTCGCAGCTGGTCGACGTTCGCGAGAACGTCTGCTTCGTCGACGAAACACGGGTGGGCGATCTCGTCATCCTTGTCGCCCACCGCATCGAGCCGCTTGGACCGGCGCGCACGCGCATTGTCTACGCCGTCGATGCCCGCGGCCCGCAGGCCGCCGAAATCGGCCCGGCGGTTTCCGCCGATTTTCCCGAGGTGCTCGCGAGCCTGTCCAAACTGGCTGAGGGGACGCGATGACGAAGTCGCCACTCCCGACCCGTCTGTCCGGACCCGCCGAAAGCCCGGGCTTCCTGCTCTGGAAAATCTCGAACACCTGGCAACGCCGGTTGCGGGTGGCGCTTCAGCCTTACGAGCTCACCCATTCCCAATTCGTGTTGCTGGCAACGGCGACCTGGTTCGGCGCTGAGGAAACGCTGACCCAGGCGCGGCTCTCTCAGCTCAGCGGCATCGATCCGATGACCACGTCCCAGGTGTTGCGCGCGCTGGAGGCAGCAGGGTTGATCGAGCGGATCGATCATCCCCAGGACCCGCGCGCCAAGGCGATCACGGTCACCAAGGTGGGCCGCGATCTCGCGCGGAAAGCTGTCGTGGCAGTCGAAGACGCCGACGCCGCGTTCTTTAAGCCGCTGGCGTCCGACACCAAGCGACTGGTTGCGATGTTTCAGGCGCTCGTCGAAGGCATTGAGCGCGCCGAGGCAGACGACAAATAAAACGGCCGGCTATTCGCCGGCCGTTGCAGAATTCTCAGCTACTCGCGCCGCGGATCACACCGCCGACGTGATCCACTGCTGCAGCTTCGCCTTCGGCGCGGCGCCGACCTGGCGGGAGGCCATCTCGCCGCCCTTGAAGATCATCAGGGTCGGGATCGACATCACGCCATACTTCGACGCGGTCTTCGGGCTCTCGTCGACATTGAGCTTCACGATCTTGACCTTGTCACCCATCGCGCCGGCGATCTCGTCGAGGGCGGGGGCGATCATGCGGCAGGGGCCGCACCATTCGGCCCAGAAATCGACGACGACAGGGCCGTTCGCCTTGAGCACTTCGGCTTCGAAATCGGCGTCGGAAACCTTGCTAACGGCCATTGGAGTACCTCACTCGGTTGTAAAGAATCGGCGCGGATGGGAATCGCGCCCGGGATCATGCCGTCAACCTATGAACGGCCCCTTGCCGGGTCAAGGACGCTCACACTGAGATGAAGGGATGCCAGCGCCGCGTCCAGCGCGGGGGCTGAAATCTCCATATATTCAAGGGCCTCGGTCCAGAGCAGGACGGCCCTGACGGGCTTTTGGGGATAAAGCCTCGACAGCACCGCCCGGTACAGCGCGAGCTGCCGGACATAGGCCGCGGGCGCCTCGGCCACGCTTTTGGGCGCCGCCTGGTTGGTCTTGAAATCGACGATCAGGACCTCGTCCGGACGAATGACCAGCCGGTCGATCTGCCCCGACACCAGCGCCGGGGTGCGGCCCGGCCGCTCCAGCCTGCCGACGATGGCGACCTCGGCCCGGCTGCCGGCGGCAAAGACCGGGGCAAAGCGCGGCTCGGCGATCAAGGCGAGCACCTTGTCGGCCAGCGCGGTGCGGTCGGCCTCCGCCCAGTCCGAGGCATTGCGCGCCATGAAGCCGAGCGCGGCCTCGCGCCGGCGTTCGGTGGCGATGTCGGGCAGCGACTGGAGCAGCCGATGCACCAGCGTGCCGCGTTGCAGCGCGCGCGCGCGAGACTGCACCGATTCGCCTGACCGCACCGCGCGGCCTTCCTCCGCAGAATGGCCCGAGGGGCGCACGGCATCGTCGTCAAGCATCTCGCGCGGTGCCGGCGTCCGCAGCCAGTCCGGCAACGCGATCGTCCGATCCACGGATGTCGCGGGCGTGCCGAGGGCAACGGCGTCCTCCGGCCGGGCGAATCGCGTTACCTTGCCGAGCGGCGTCTCCACCGTCTGCTTCTCCAGGCTCGAGCCGGTGAGCCCGGTGTCGACCAAATCGTACCAGCTCAGCTTGCGGACCGTCCTCATATTGCCGGGCATGCAGCCGCCGACGATCAGCCGGTCGGCCGCGCGCGTCATCGCGACGTAGAGCAGGCGGCGGTATTCGTCCTCGGTCTCCTCCAGCATGGCCTTGCGCGCCTCGACGACAGGCTTGGGATCGTCGGCCTTGCGGCCGGCCCACACCACCACCTCGCCGCCATTGCCGCGCGGCACCTGGATCAGCCGGACCCGCTGCGAGTCCGCGGGCGACGACGTGGTGTCGACCATGAACACGACGGACGCTTCGAGGCCCTTGGCGCCGTGCACCGTCATGACCCGCACCTCGTCGCGGGAGATCTCCATGTCGCGCTTCACCTCGGTGTCGGCCGACCGCAGCCAGGCCATAAACCCTTGCAGCGACGCCGGCGCCTTGCGCTCGTAGTTCAGCGCCAGCTCCAGGAACTCGTCGAGCGCGTCATTGGCCTCATGGCCGAGCCGGCGCAGGATGCGCGCGCGGCCGCCGTCGCCGCCGAGCAGCCAGGCATAGAAGGCGAACGGCGTCTCCTCGCGCGCGCGAGTCTCGCAGGCCTCGAGGCGCCGCAACGCCGTGGCGAACTTCTCGCTCGTCGATGCGTGCTCGCCGAGCGCTCGGCGCAGCGAGCCCTTGCGGCCATGGGCAAGTTGAAACAGATCGTCGTCATCGAGGCCGAACAGCGGGCTCTTCAGCGCCACCGCGAGCGCGAGATCGTCCTGCGGCAGCAGCAGCGCGTCCGCAAGGTTCATCAGGTCGATGATTCCGATGTGCTCGGTGAGCTTCAGCCGGTCGGCGCCGGCGACCGGCACGTTGGCGTGCTTCAGCGCCTGGATCACGGCGTCGAACGCGTTGCCGCGGCGGCGGACCAGAATCAGCATGTCGCCGTAGCGCAGCCGCCGGCGTTCGCCTTCATGTCCGGTCAGCGTGCCGCTTTCGACCAGCCGCTTGATCTCGGCCTGGATGCGGCGGGCGAGCTTGACCTCGGGGCTGGTGACGGCGACGCCGTCGAACGGCGCGCGCCAGCCCTCGATGTCCTGCCGATCGTCGGCTTCAGCCAGGTCCCACAGCTCGATCACGCTGGGACCTGCATCGGCGAGCGCGTTGTGCAGGGGATGGCCGATCTCGACCGAATGGATGCTCTTGTAGATCGCGGGGTCGCGGAAGACGTGATCGACCGAATGCAGGATCGCGGCACCCGAGCGGAACGAATAGGTGAAGGCAACAGGATCGAATTTCAGCCCGGCGGCGGTGAATTTGCGGTGCAGCTCGCGCCGGCGCGCGTCGAACTCGTGAGGAGCGGCGCCCTGGAACGAGAAGATCGACTGTTTCTCGTCGCCGACGGCGAAGATCGTGCGGTTGAGCCCCTCGCGCGCGCCTTCTCCGGCGGTGAATTCGGAGATGATGTGCGCGACGATGTCCCATTGGCGCGGGCTGGTGTCCTGCGCCTCGTCGATCAGGACGTGGTCGACGCCGCGGTCGAGCTTGTAGTGCACCCAGCCCGAGGAGACGCGGTTGAGCATCGCCAGCGTTTTGTCGATCAAATCGTCATAGTCGAGCAGGCCGCGCTCCTGCTTCTCGCGGCGGTAGTTCGCGGCAGCCGCGGTCGCGATATGCAGCAGGGCCGCCGTGCGGTCACGCATGGTCACCGCGCGGCGCTTCTCGATCAATCCACTGATGCGCTGCGCCTCGTTCTCGAACAGGCGGGCGACGGAGGGGTTGTGATCGCAAAACTTCCTGGTGAGCACCGCCTTGCGCGGCAGCTTCTCGTCGGTGAGGAAGACGCCGAGATAGGCGTCGACCTGCGCGCTGCCGGAAAAGGCTTTTGCCTCGCGGAGCCGGCTGGCCTGGTCGTTGTCGGACTTGCTTCCATCTTCCAGCGCAAAGGCGATGTCGTCCCAGCGCGATCGCGGCAGGAACGGACCGTCGAGAATCTCCGTCTCGACGTCCTCGATGCGATCGGCGGCGTCAACGCCGAGCACGGCCGCCATCTGCGCGGCAGCCGCCTCGGCGTTGCCGGCCTCGTCGGTCCAGGCCATGAAATGATCGCGGCTCAGACAAGCCTCGCGCACCACTTCCTTGAAGGTGACGTCGGCGGCGCTGGCCATCGCGGTCAGCAGCGCACGGCCGGTGACGCTTTCCGGGTCGCGTGCGGCGTCCAGCAGCACCTTCAGATTGGCGCGTTCCATCATGTCGGTCTGGTCGCGCTCGTCGATGACGGAAAAGCGCGCCGGCACGTTGGCCTCGAACGGAAACTGCTGGAGCAGGCGGGTGCACAGCGCGTGGATGGTCTGCACCTTCAGTCCGCCAGGCGTCTCCAGCGCGCAGGCGAACAGTTTTCGCGCTTCGCGCCGCAGTTTTGCGTTGGGATGCGGGATGCCGACGGCACGGATCGCCGCATCGAGCGCGGTGTCGTCCAGCGTCACCCAATGGCCGAGCGTGGTGAAGACGCGCTCGGCCATGTTGGCGGCGGCGGCCTTGGTGAAGGTGATGCAGAGGATCTTTTCCGGCGGCACGCCCGAGAGCAGCAGGCGGATCACGCGCTGCACCAGCACGTGCGTCTTGCCCGAGCCGGCATTGGCCGACACGAAGGCCGATGCGGTTGGATCGGATGCACGCGCCTGCCGCGCGCGCACCTCGTCGGGGATTGGGCGTGGCGCCTTTACCATTCCTCGATCCCCAATCCGCCGGCCGCCGACCACTCCTTGATGCGGGCGAGGTCGTCATAGGTGCCGTAGCGGTTGGACCACATCGGCAGGTTCAGCGAGGTGTAGGCCTGGTTCTCGTCCTCGAACGCGCGGATCAGCGCTTCCAGCTTGCGGCGCGCCTCGGCCGCCGCGGTGTCCGGTGGCTGCGGCTCGTCGCCTTGCTTGATCTTGAGCTCGAGGATGCGCTCCTCGCCGGGCGGATTGTTGCCGCTGAGGCGGACATAGACGAGCTGACTGACGGTCGAGCCGGCGTCGATATCGGGAAAGCCGCCCTCGCGCAGGATCGCCGCTTCCAGCGTGAGCTGCGGCGACAGGCCCATGCGGACCTGCTTGCCGGTCGGCGGCTGGCCGGTCTTGTAATCGAGGATCGCATAGCCGCCGCCCTGGCGCCGTTCGATGCGGTCGGCGCGGGCGGAGAGGCGGAAGCTGCGTTCATTGTCGAGCGTGATCGAGATCTCGCCGCGGGTCTCCGCGGTGATCGTCTCGACCACGTCGCGCCGTGCCGTCTCCCATTCGCCGAACCAGCGCGCGATGCGCTGGAAGCGCGGCCACCACAGCGCGCGCGCCTCGGGGCGCTCCATCAGCGGCGCGAAATGCTTTTCGCCGATCGCGCGCAGCACGCGGGCGGGATCGTCGGGCAGGCGCGTCGCATAGCTTTCCGTGAATTCGCCGATCGCATCGTGGATCGCCGAGCCGCGGTCTGCGGCCGACAGCGGCATGTCGACGGGATCGAGCGCGTCGAGCCGCAAAATGTGCTTGGCGTAGATCGTGTAGGGATCGCGCAGCCAGTCCTCGATCGCGGTCACCGACATCTTCAACGGCCGTGTCGCGCGCGGTGGCCGCGGTTCGGGTTGCTTGATCGGCCTGACCTCGTCGGGCTGGTCCAGCGTAGCAGCGAACTGCACGTATTTCTCGCCGGCGCGAATGGCCGCCTTCCAGCGATCGTCGCCCGCAACCGCCTCTAACCGGTGCAGGAAACGCGAAGCCACCGCCGGCGCGCCGCCGGCCTTGGCGGAATGGGTGAGGATCACCTCATCTCCGCCGAGCAGTTGTGCGAAATCGTGGGCGGAGAGGCCGATGCGCCGCTCCGGCAGATCGAGGCCGAGCTCATGCCGCATCGGCCGGCTCAGCCAGGGATCGATGCGCGGCGCCGGCGGCCAGACGCCCTCGATCAGGCCGCCGACGATGATGCGGTCGGCCTGCATCAGGCGCGATTCCAGCGGGCCGTAGATCTGGAGCCGCGCCCCCGGTCTGTCGCGTCGCCGTACCGCGCGATCGCCGAACGCGGTCTGGAAGACGTCGGGGTAATCAGGCAGCGGAACCATCAATCCGCTGGTCGTTCCGCCGCGCAGGAGATCGTCGAAGGCGCTGGCGAGCGCGAGGCCCTCGCGCTCCTCGAAGGCCAGCGGGATGCCCTGGTCGTCGCGTGACAGCTCGATCATGATCTCGCGATGTCGATGCGCGAGCTCGGCGAAGTCATACGGCTTTGATGACGCAAGACTCTCGATCGGCGCCAATGCTTGTCGCAAGGCATCGATCAGGGCCTGGATGCGATCGAGATCCTCCGCCTTGAGGCGTGCGCGCGGCTCGGCCTTGTGGAGCGCGGAGACCTCGTTGCGCCACAGCTTTGCCAGTTCCTCGCGAAAGCGGTTGAATTCACGCAGCAGGCCTGCTGTGCCTGCAGGCGGGCGCGTGCCGCGCAAGACGGCGAGCTCCAGGCCTTCGATCGCTGCCTTCCATGCGCCAGGCAGCCGGCCGAGCCGGCACAATGGATGCTTCAGCATCGCCAGCAGCGTCGGCGGCTCCAATCCCTTGGTCGCCGCTTCGGCCGCAAGGCGCGCAAAAACGCCGGCGGACGTTTCCATCAGCACGTCGCCGCCGGAATCGTCGAAGGCGAGATCCCATCGGGTGAGCGCAGCCATCACGCGCCGTGCCAGCGCGCGGTCCGGCGTCACCAGCGCCGCCGACTTGTCGAGCTGCCGCGCCTCGCGCATCGCGATCGCAATCGCCAGCGCTTCCATTTCAGGGTTCGGGGCCTCGACGACCGCGAGGTTCTTCATGCCGCCGGCGATCTTTGCCGCGACATCCGGTTGCTTCAATCGGTCGTGCCAGACTTCCGTCTTGGCCGACGGCCGCATCGACTCCGATGCCAGCAGATCGCGACCGCCTTCCGCTGCCGGCTGAAGCAGCTCGACGTCGCCGCGCTTGATGCCGAAGCGCTCCAGCAGCGCGTGCATGGCATATTGCGGATGGTTCGACGCCGGATGCTCCGCGAACTTGCCGAGTGCATCGCGCACGCCGCCGATGGTCCGCCAGGCGTCATCGTCGAGATCGGTGTCGAGGCCCGGCAGGACCACGGCGCCATGCGGCAGCGAAGCGACCGCATGCAGGAATTTTGCGGTGGCCGGCATCGAGCCGGTCGAGCCGGCCGCGATCACGGGCCCATGGGGATGCGCGGTCAGGCGCCTCGCTTCCGCCGCGATCAGGAGGTCGCGCCGCGCCGCGGGCTCGATCCGGTTGATCTCGGCAAGATGGCCGGGCCAGGCGATGCGCGCGATGCGCAGGAATTCGAGCGAGTGCTGCCAGTAGCGATCGAGCTGGTCCGGCACCAGGCCGTCGAGCGCGCTCCACTCGATGCCGCGCGTCACCATGTCGTCGATCAGGCGCGCGAGATCGCCGGCGAGCGCCAGCGTCGAGGCGGGGCCGCCGACCACCAGCGGCGACAGCACCGGGCCCTTGGCCCAAGCCGCGACGAGCTGTGCCAGCGTCAGCCGTCGCTCGAGCTCGCCAAGGCGCGGCGGGATGTCGAGCGGCGTTGCGCCGGAAAACTGCTCGCCTTCATCGGCGAAGGCGAGCTCGTCCTCGTCGATGTCGCCGAGCGCGACGATACGCGGCAGCACGACGGCGTCTGCCTTCATCTCGTCGAGGAAGATCTCGCGGACGACGCGCATGGCGCGCCGGGTCGGCAGGTAGAGCGTGGCGTCCGCGAGCCGCGCCGGCTCCTTGCGCGCCTCGAATCCCTCGACCAGCCGGCCGTCGAGCAGGGCCGTGACGACCGTGCGCAGGAACGGAACTGAGATGGGAACACTGAAAACGCGCATCGGCTGCCTGATTCGGGATCAGGCGCCAATATAGGGAGGCGGACTCAAATGGTCATGGGCGGAGGTGAAGTCGTCCCCGCTGTTCGGCGAGACTCCGTAGGGTGGGCAAAGGCGCACTTGCGCCGTGCCCACCACGTCTCTTCACCGAGTTTTCAGCTCAGGCGGTGGGCACGCTTCGCTTTGCCCACCCTTGCATGTGCTCGAGGGCAGCCTACGCCACGCTTTCCAGAAACGCCTCTTCCGCGGCATGCACGGCATCAGGCGTGCCGACATGCATCCAGACGCCGTCGAGGCGCAGGCCGAACAGGCGCTCCTGCTCGTTGGCGCGGTCGAACATCTTGGTCAGCGAGAACTCGCCCTGCGGCGCATCGGCGAAGATCGACGGCGACAGGATCGCCGCGCCGGCATAGACGAACGGAACGACTTCCTTTTCCTTGCGCTTGCGCAGGGCGCCGTCGGGCAGCATGCCGTAATCGCCGCGGCCGCTGTAGCCGATGCTGGTTGCGGTCGGCGCCATCAAGAGCAGGATGTCCATCCGCGCGGGGTCGAAGTTTTCGGCAAGACGCGCCAGGTTGGAGCGCACGCCGTCGATCCACAGCGTGTCGGAATTGACATGGAAGAACGGCGCGTTGCCGAGTAGAGGCAGGGCCTTGACCACGCCGCCGCCGGTGCCGAGCACCTGGTTGCGCTCGTCCGAGATGGTCACGCGCGGATGCTGGCGCGATGCGACGTGATCGATGATCTGGTCCGGCAGGTAGTGCACATTGACCACCGCCTCGGTCACGCCGGCCTGGCCGAGCTTGTCGAGCACGTGGTCCAGCAGCGGCTGGCCCGCCACCGGCACCATCGGCTTCGGCATCTTGTCCGTCAACGGACGCATGCGCAGGCCGAACCCTGCGGCGAGCACCATGGCTTTGGTCGGTTTGACGGACATCGTTTGCTTTCTCAGATTCGTCTTTCTCAGCCTCGTGGACTCAGAACTCTCGGAATGACTCTTGGAATTCGCGTTCGCAGCAATCCTAGCACGGGACTCGTTCAGCCGCACCGCATCTCAACCGCCTTAGCCACCTGCCGTGACGGTTGTACGACGGGTGTGGCCGTTACGCCCCGACGGATGTGGAACGTGCCTTTTTCTTCTTGTCGCCGAGCTTGAGGAAATTGACGCCGATCTGGTCGCCATTGACCCAGGCCAGCTCACAGCGCCGGTACGCGAGTCCGGTGGACGACAGCAGGAGAAAAAATTCCTTCAGATGGAGGCCTTCGACCGAACCGTCGATGGTCAGCTTGGCGCCGCTCTGGGAGACGTCCTCCATGGTGCAGTCGCGCCGCCACGTGCCGTCGATTCCCATCATCTGGGCCGGAATCCCACGCTCGAAAACAACCCGGCTGTTGCTGCGCTGGTCCGTCTTCACCGCCATCTGCCCTTGCTCCAGCCCCGCAATTATCCGGCTGCGTTGCCGCCAGAATACCGACGTCTTGGCTAACAGCCGGTAAATCGGCCCGAATCAGCCTTGTGGCGATTCTGGTGCCGGTTCTTGGGGTGGTGGGACGTTGGCGAGATACCAGTCGCGCAAATGGGTGAGCGCGGGATGCGCCAGCGAGCGCTGGAGGTAGGTCCAGATCCGCGGCTGGTGGCGCAGGTAATGCGGCTTGCCGTCGCGGCGGTTGAGCCGGGCGAAGGTGCCGAGCAGGCGGGTATTCCGCTGCGCCGACATGATGGCGTAGAGCTCGGCGAAACCGGCCGGATCGAAGCTCGCATCATCAGCGCGGCGCGCCTTGATGTAGCGCGACAACAGCGTCAGCTCGAGATTCTCGGGCACGTCGATGCGGGCGTCCTGGAGCAGCGACACCACGTCGTAGGATTGCGGCCCCAGCACGGTGTCCTGGAAATCGATCACGCCGACGCGTTCGATGCCGGTGCGCATCCCGAGCCAGATCAGGTTGGGCGAGTGATAGTCGCGGATGATCCACGTCTTCGGCGCGGCCAGCGGCTTCTTCAGCAGCTCGCGCCACATCGCAAGGAATTCCGCGCGCTTCGCCTCGCTCAGCGGCGCGTTGCGATCGGGCAGATACCACTCCGGCATCAATCCGATTTCGATCAGCATCGCCTCGGTGTCGAAGACCGGAATGGCGTAGGTCTGTCCGTCCAGCGGCAGCGTCTCCGGCAGCGTCTTGCCGTGCAGCACCGCCAGCACATCGGTCGCGGCCTCGTAACGCTCGGCGATCGGGCGCGGCGGCTCGCCTTCGATCACACCTTCGCTGCCAAAATCCTCGGTGATGAGGAAGCCGTGGTCGAGATCGCAGTGGTGGATCGCGGGCGCAGAGATTCCTTGTGCGCGCAGGCCTTCGTCGATGGCGACGAAGGGCCTGACGTTCTCGGCGAGATGCACCGCGGCGCTGTAGGATCTTCCGTCGTAGAGCGCCGCGCCGTCGGGGCGCTGCGGAAAGTTCATGAGGATGACGATCTCGTCGTCGCGCACCAGCCGCGCGTAGGAGCGGGTCGAGGCGTCGCCGTTCATGCGCCGCCGCGTCGCGTCGAGATAGCCGGATGCGTCGAGGAATTCGCGCAGCGCTTTCAGACGCGCGACCTGGGCTGCGCTTTTGCCGTAACCGGTGACGTCGGCCGCGCGCGCATTCGAGCCCAGAGCCGGACGATGCGTGAGCGCGATGTCGATGCGATCCGCGGGCATCGCCGACGGCGCGCGCTCCGGCCATTCGATCAGAACAAGCGTGGCGTCCGGCAGCGGCGACAACCCGATCTCCTCGAGCTCGCTCTCGTCCTCGACCCGATAGAGATCGGCATGCATGACCGGGAACGGCGGCAGCTCATAGCCCTGCACCAGGGTGAAGGTCGGGCTTGGCACTTCCAGCGCATCGTCAGCGGCGAGGTAGCGGATCATGGCGCGCGCGGCCGCGGTCTTGCCGGCGCCGAGGTCGCCGGTGAGCGTGATGACATCGCCCGGGCCGACCAGCAGCGCGAGATCGGCCATCAGTTGCGCGGTGGCCGCCTCGTTGTGAAGCGCGACGGAGAATGTGGTTGGCGCGCTCATTCGGCGGCGTCGCGATGCGCCGCCCGGTCGGTCGGGAAGTCGCAGATCACGACCGTGCCCCTGCCCACGATCGAATCCACCCGCACCTTGCCGCCATGCAGTTCGACGAAGGAGCGCACCAGCGACAGGCCGAGCCCGGCGCCGCGGTGACGCGACCCCTGCGAGCGGCTTTCGAACCAGTTGAACACCTTGTCCTTCATGTCGGCAGGTATTCCAGGCCCGGAATCTGTCACAGTGAAGACCACACTGTGCTCGGTGCGGCGCGCGCTGATGCCGACGGTGGAATCCTGTGGAGAAAACCCGACGGCGTTGGCGAGGAGGTTATAGAGCACCTGCACCACGCGCTTTTCGTCGCCGATGAAGCTGCCGATATCGGGCGCGATCTCGACCTTCAGGCGGATACGGTCGGTGGCGAGCCGGTCCTGGATGCCTTCGGCGGCGAGCTCGATGGCCTTGCTGACGTCGACCGGCCCGAGTTCCAGCTTCATCGCGCCGGCGTCGATGGTGGCGAGATCGAGGATGTTGTTGGTCAGCGCCAGCAGCGCGTTGGTCGATTTGGTGACGTAGTCGAGATATTCGGCCTGTTTCGGCGTCAGCGGTCCGGTCGAGGGATCGCTGAGGAAATGTGCGAAGCCGATGATGGTGGTGAGCGGCGAGCGCAGCTCGTAGGAGACGTGGTGGACGAAATCCACCTTCATCTGGTCGGCGGTCTCCAGCGCCTCGTTGCGCTCGCGCAGCGCGCGCTCGACGTTTTCGGTGTCGGTGATGTCCTGGAACGTCAGCATGGTCGCGCCGTCATGCAGCGGCCGGATCATGCCGTCGAGCACGCTGCCGTCCTTGCGCTCCAGCTTCAGCGGCACGTCGGCGCGGCTCTCGATCGAGGTGACGGCCTCGCGGATCTGCCGCCAGACCACGGGGTCGTCGAACAGCTGATGGCACCAGCCTTCGACGGTCTGGATGTGCGGCTCGTCGCGCATCGCGTCGCTCGACAACTTCCACATCCGGACGAAGGCCGGGTTGAACAGCTGCGCCTTGCCGTTGCTGCCGAACACCGCGACGCCCTCGGCGAGGCTGTCCAGCGTCTCGCGCTGGACGCGGATCATGCCGTCGAAGCGGCGGGCGAGCTCGAGGCTCTCGGTGACGTCGTCGAACAGATAGGTGACGCCGCCTTCCGGGTTCGGCGTGGTGACGACCGAGAGGGCGCGGCCGTCGGGCAGGTACCAGGTGTCCTTGGCGGCCTCGACGGCGCGATACGCCTCGTGCAGCTTGGCCTTCCAGGCGCGGAAGTCGGGCTGCTCCGGCAGTTTTCGCGCGGCACGGAGCTGGTCCAGCACGCTGGAATCATCGGGATCGGCGTCGAGGAACGAGCGGTCGAGGTCCCACAGCCGCCGGTAGGAATCGTTGTAGAAGGCGAGGCGCCGCTGGCCGTCGAACACGGCGACGCCGGAGGAGAGCTGGTCGAGCGTGCGGCGATGCGCCTCCGCCATCCGCACCAGCGCCGAGCTCAGCGCATCCGCCTCGCTGGCGTCGATCGCGACACCGACACTGCCGCGGCCGACATTGACGGCGCGCACGTCGTAGATGCGCCGCTCGCCGCCGATCACGATCGGCAGCCGGGAGGTGAAATTGGCCGCGTCCTTCAGTCCCCGTTCCATGGCGCTGCGGTCGGCGCTGTCGAGCAGCTCGAGCTTGCGCTCCTGGGCGTCGCTGAAGCTCGCAGCCTCGGTCGCGCGGACATAGGCCGGGTTGGCGAAAGTGAGCGCGCCGTTCTCGCCCTTGGCCCAGATCGGCCAGGGTGCCGTGGCAGCGAAGCCGCGCAGCATCTCGGTCTCGTCGGAGAGCGCCTTGTAGCGCAGATTGGTCTCGGCCAGATCGCGGCGCAGGCCCGAGAGTTCGCGAATCCTGACAATGGCCTGGCCGCCGATGGCGCGGCCGATGGCTTCGAGCGTGTGGCCGTGCGCGGTGGTCAGCGTCAGCTGGAACCCGTCGCCGCGGTCGCGCAGCGCATCCACGGCGTGGTCCATCTGGAGGGCGGGTTCCGGCGGCAGCCAGGTTCCGAAGGCGAGCAGGGGCTGCGGGGAGGAGTCGCGCGGCAGGACCATCGAGATGTCGCCGGAAATCTGCGCGCGATTGTCGCCGGCCGGCCAGGAGATCAGGATCTGCGGCTCGGCGAACAGCAGCGCGCCGAAGCGGTCGGCCTGGAGTTGCAGTTCCCCGATCCGCGCGCGCAGCCGCGCCTCGTTCTTCGCCGTGCGCACGCGCGTGCGCATCAACAGGATCGCGGCCACCACCGAGAAGCCGAGCAGCGCCAGCGCGGTGGCGAGCACCGCGAGTTCCTGCCGGTTGAAGTCCAGCAATTCCGAGAGTGCGTCGACGAAGTCGGCGGCCTCAGCCGGCGCAGCCGGCAGCAGCGCCGCGAGAGCGCTCCCGATCAGGCCGTTGCGCACGAGCGATGTGCACGATAGCAGCGTCCGACGCATCGACACGATCACGCCTGACATAGTTGCCCCAAGACCGCACGAATTTGCGCGCGGCGACCCCCGTCGCGCGCGAATCAAACGACAATACCCTCACCGCGACTCCAGCGGTAAGAGTCCAGATCGTGAACGCAAAGGCGGTCCCACAAAAATGCCGGGTGCGCGGTTCCCGGTTCACGTAGTTCTTCGGGTGATTCGGCTGGAATTGCCGTGCGTTAGCGGCCGGTCGAGCCGAAGCCGCCGGCGCCGCGATCGGTCGCCGACAAGGTCGCCACGGGAACCAGCGCGGCCTGAACCACGGGCGCAATGACCATCTGCGCGATGCGGTCGCCGCGCTTGATCACGAAGGGGGCCGCGCCGTGGTTGATCAGGATCACCTTGATCTCGCCGCGGTAGTCCGCATCGACGGTTCCGGGCGAATTCAGCACCGTGACGCCGTGCTTGGCGGCAAGTCCCGAGCGCGGCCGCACCTGCGCCTCGTGCCCGGGCGGCAACGCGATCGCAAGTCCCGTCGGCACCAGCGCATATTGGCCGGATGCAAGCGTCAGCGGCTCGCTGTCCGGAACCGCGGCCATCAGATCGAGACCGGCAGCCTCCGCCGTCTGATAGGTCGGCAGCGGCAGGCCCTCGGCGTGGGCTAGCTGCTGCAGTTCGACGGTGACCTTCGTGCTCAAGATGCGGACTCCAGGGATTTGCCGGTCACGCTCTTTGCGACATGCGCGACCAGTTCGATAGCGACCTGTTCCTTGGTCATCACAGGCCAGGAATCAACTGCAATCTCTCCATCCCTGCGACTAATCAAATGCACGGTGTTGCGGTCGCCGCCCATCACGCCGGTCGCCGGTGAGACGTCGTTGGCGACGATCCAGTCGCAGCCCTTGCGGGCAAGCTTTGTCTTGGCGTTGTCGATGAGGTGCTCGGTCTCGGCGGCGAAGCCGATCACAAGCGGCGGGCGCTTGTCGGTCAGCTTCGAGATCGTGGCGAGGATGTCGGGGTTCTCGACCAGCTGAAGCGGCGGCATGCCGGCCGAGGTCTTCTTCAGCTTCTGCTCGCCCTCATTGGCGACACGCCAGTCGGCGACCGCGGCGGCGAAGATCGCGATGTCGACGGGAAGGGCCGCCTGCACCTGCTCCAGCATCTGCCGCGCCGATTCCACATGCTTCACCCTCACGCCCTGGGGATCTCCAAGATCGACCGGGCCGCTCACCAGAATCACCTCGGCGCCGGCGGCGTGCGCAGCAGCGGCGATGGCAAAGCCCTGCTTGCCGGAAGAGCGGTTGGCGATGTAGCGCACCGGGTCGATCGGCTCGTGGGTGGGGCCCGCAGTGATCAGCACGCGCTTGCCGGCAAGCGGACGCGGCACCGGCGGCCGCAGCAGGCGCTCGGCGGCGGCGGCGATCTCGATCGCTTCCGACATGCGGCCGATTCCGGCCTCGCCCGCCTCGGCCATCTCCCCGGAATTCGGCCCGATCAGCACCACGCCGTCGCGCTGGAGCAAGCCAACGTTGCGGCGGGTCGCCGCGTTGTTCCACATCAGCGGATTCATCGCCGGCGCCAGCAGCACCTTGCGATTGGTCGCGAGCAGGATGGCGCTGGCGAGGTCGTCGGCATGGCCGTTCGCCATCTTGGCCATCAGGTCGGCGGTGGCGGGGGCGACCACGATCAAATCGCAGTCACGCGCGAGGCGGATATGGCCGGCGTCGAACTCGCTCTGCGGATCGAACAGGTCGGTATAAACGCGCTCATGCGAGAGCGCGCTGACCGAGAGCGGCGTGACGAATTGCTGCGCCGCCTTGGTCAGCACGCAGCGGACCTCGATGCGCCGCTCCTTCAGCCTTCGGATCAGGTCGAGCGATTTAAAGGCCGCGATCCCGCCGCCGATGATCAGGGTGACGCTGGCCTCGGGAAGGGCGCCGGTGCGCTGAGGCGCCGGAGCGGTGGATGCCGCAGGCGGCACCGCAAATGGCGTCAGCGGCTCCTCACGGCCCTCGATCAGCTCCCGCAGGATGACCCGGACCTCTTCCTCGACGGACCGGTGGTTCTTGGCCGAACGCAGCCGCAGATAGGTTTTGACACCCTCGTCGAGCTTGCGGATGGTCAGGCTTGCCATGACGCCCCTCCGGCACGGAATGATAGCGATGCTATCATCATCATGATTGCAATGCAATCAAAGATTCCGAACGGCGATCAGGATTCCGATGAAGGTCGCGGCGATGATCCAGAGCGCCACGGTGCGCCAGCGGTTCTTGCGGCCCTCGCTGCGGCCCATCGCGGCGATGCTCTCCGGCGACAGCCGGATGCCCTCCCGCGTCATGGTCTCGAGCTGCTCGAGCACCGCGACCGAGCGCTGCGCGATATCGGGCAGGCGCATCAGCACGCGGGCGAGGTCGCCGCCGCCGGAAATCGCGCCCTGCACCCGGCCGATCGGTCCGAGATTGCGCTCGATCCATTCACGCACCACGGGGTCGGCGACCTTCCAGATGTCGAGCCTGGGATCGAAGACGCGCGCGACGCCTTCGACCACCACCATGGTCTTCTGGAGCAGGATCAGCTCGGGCCGCGTCGTCATGTCGAACAGGCCGGTGACCTCGAGCAGCAGCGTCAGCAGCCGCGCCATCGAGATCTCCTCGGCGGTGCGGTTGTGGATCGGCTCGCCGATGGCGCGGATCGCTTGCGCGAAATTCTCGACCGAGTGGTGCGCAGGCACGTAGCCCGCTTCGAAATGCACCTCGGCGACGCGGCGATAATCGCGCGTGATGAAGCCGAGCAGGATTTCGGCGAGGAAGCGCCGCTCCTTCATCCCGAGCCGGCCCATGATGCCGAAATCGACCGCGACGAGGCGGCCGGTATCGTCCAGGAACAAATTGCCGGGATGCATGTCGGCATGGAAGAAACCGTCGCGCAGCGCGTGGCGCAGAAAACTCTGGATCACCTTGCGGCCGAGATCGGGCAGATCGACCTGGGCTTCTTCCAGGCGCTTGTGATCGTTCAGCGCGATGCCGTCGATCCACTCCATCGTCAGCACGTTATGCGTGGTGCGGTCCCAATCGACGGTCGGAACGCGGAAATCAGGATCGTCGAGGGTGTTCTCCGCCATCTCCGACAGCGCCGCTGCTTCCAGCCGCAGATCCATCTCCATCGCGACCGAGCGCGACATGGTGTTGATGACCTCGATGAGGCGCAGGCGCCGCGCTTCGGACGAATAGGCCTCGGCCTTGTACGCGACGAAGAAGAAATCGGAGAGATCGCGGCGGAAGCGCGAGGCGACGTTGGGCCGCAGCACCTTGACCGCGACCGACTTGCGAATGCCGTCGCGCAAGACTTCTCCGCGATGCACCTGTGCGATCGAGGCGGCGGCGACCGCCGGGCCGAAGCTCGTAAACACGTCTTTCAGCGGGCGTTCCAGCGAGGTCGCGATCGCTGCTTCCGCTTCTTCCTGCGAAAACGGCGGCAGGCGATCCTGGAGACTTTCCAGATCGCGCGCCATGATGACGCCGACGACGTCGGGGCGCGTGGCCAGAAACTGCCCGAGCTTGAGATAGGCCGGGCCCATCCGGGTCAGCGCACGCGACAGTCGTGGTCCGTGCTTTGGACCGCGCCGTTCGACGATGCGCGCAAGCTTCAGCGCGAGCTGCCCGGGCGGCGGCACCAGGCTCGGATCGACGGAGCCGAACACGCCCTCGCGCGCGAACACGAACGCAGCGCGCATCAGGCGCGCAGTGTGGGTGATGGCAGAAATCACAAACGCCAGCCCGAATGCAGTGCGACGATGCCGCCGGACAATATCTGCCAGTTCACGCGGGCGAAGCCGGCGTTGTGGATCATGTCGGCGAAGGCGTGGGGCTTGGGAAACTTGCGGATCGATTCGACGAGATATTGATAGGACTCGGCGTCGCCCGTGATCATGCGGCCGAGCGGCGGGATCACCTTGAACGAGAACAGGTCATAGAGCTTGTCGAGGCCGGGCATCTCGACGGTCGAGAACTCCAGGCACAGGAAGCGGCTGCCGGGCCTCAGCACGCGATAGGCCTCACGCAGCGCCAGGTCGATCTGCGGCACGTTGCGAATGCCGAAAGCGATCGTATATGCGTCGAAGCTGCGGTCGGCAAAAGCGAGCGCTTCGGCATTGCCTTCGACGAAGTCGACCTGGGTCTCGAGATGGCGCTTGGCGGCGCGCTCGCGGCCCACGGCAAGCATGTCGGAATTGATGTCGCAGACCGTGGCGTGGAAGCCGGGGCCGGCCGCCTTGGCGGCACGGAACGAGATGTCACCGGTGCCGCCGGCGACGTCGAGCAACGCGAACGGCCGGTCGCTCCTCGGCGGATCCAGCGCGTTGATCATGATATCCTTCCAGACCCGGTGCAGGCCGCCGGACATCAGGTCGTTCATCAGGTCATAGCGCGACGCAACGCTGTGAAACACATCATTCACCAGCGTCTGCTTGTCCCCCAGGGGAACGTCCCTGAAGCCAAAATGCGTGGTTTCGCCCGGCCGATCCATTACTCTACTCCACGAGGCGGACCATAGCGCGCCCGCCGCAATGGCGCTATCACACCGCCCTCATAAGGTGAATGCCTGACCATGCCTGAATTGCCCGAAGTCGAGACCGTCCGCCGCGGCCTTCAGCCCGTCATGGAGGGTGCGAAAATCGTCGTCGCGGAGGCCCGCCGTCCGGACTTGCGCTTTCCGTTCCAGCCGGATTTCGTGGCCCGGCTCCAGGGGCAGGTCGTCACGGGGCTTGGCCGCCGCGCAAAATATCTCATGGCCGATCTGGCCTCCGGCGACGTGCTCTTGATGCATCTGGGCATGTCGGGCTCGTTTCGCGTCATCAAACCGGACAATGACGCCGCACCTGGCGAATTTCACTATCCGCGTGGCAAAGACACCACCCATGACCATGTGCTGTTTCGGATGTCCTCGGGCGCCGACATCGTCTTCAACGATCCGCGCCGCTTCGGTTACATGAAAGTGATCGCGCGCAACGCGCTCGAAGACGAGCCGCTGTTGCGCGGCCTCGGCCCCGAGCCGCTCGGCAACGAATTCGATGCCGCGATGCTGGCGCGATCCTGCGAAGGCAAGACCACGAGCCTGAAGGCCGCGCTGCTCGACCAGCGCGTGGTGGCCGGGCTCGGCAACATCTATGTCTGCGAGGCCTTGCATCGCTCTCATCTCTCGCCGCGCCGCATCGCCGCGACGCTGTCGACCAGGAAGGGCGAGCCGACAGATCATGCGAAGAGATTGGTCGGTGCGATCCACACCGTGCTGAACGACGCCATCAAGGCCGGCGGATCGTCACTGCGCGACCATCGCCAGACCACAGGCGAGCTCGGCTACTTCCAGCACTCGTTCAAGGTCTATGACCGGGAGGGCGAGACCTGCAAGACGCCTGCTTGCGGCGGCACGATCAAGCGCTTCAACCAGAACGGCCGGTCGACCTTCTGGTGTTCGAAATGTCAGAAGTGAGGATCAGGCTCGCAGCCGAGAGGCCGTAAGTCTCTGTGAGGGGCCGCGCCTGCCACGAGCGTCATTGCGAGCGCAGCGAAGCAATCCGGCCGGGCTGGTGGCCGGATTGCTTCGTCGCTGGGCCCTTCCGGATGGTGAAGGGCCGGCTGCCGCCTGAGCGATCGCCCCGCTCAGGACGTCAGTGTCGTGGTCTCGTCCGCCGCAAGCTCGGTGGCGGCATGCAGCATGCCGTCCGTGGCCGGGATGACCTGGTCAATCAGGACATTGGTCGTGGCGCTGAGCTCGAGCCGGGTCTCGATCCACTGCCAGAGGCCGCGGATCTCGTCCGCCGACTTGCCGTTCGGCGCGAATTCGCTGACGGCGAGGCCGCTGGCGAGTGAATCCTGGTGGTCGTTGCGCATCGCGATCAGGGGACGCGCGAGCACCTCGGCGAGATCGAGCGCGGCTTCCTCGGCGAGCGTGTTGGCGGCATTGTCGATGCGCTGGCCGCGGATCGGCGTCTGGTTCAGCACGAAGCTGTAGGGCCGCTTCCAGGCGCGCGCGACGCTCAGCGTCGAGGCGGTCGCCTCGATGTCGGCGACGCTCGGGCGGGCCGGGATCAGGCAGAGATCGGAATGACGGATCGCAGCGGTGGTCGCGGCGCTGAGGCCGGCCGCGGTGTCGACGATCGCAAGCTGCAGGCCGCTGTCAGCCAGCATGTTCAGGCGAGGCCCGATGTCGGCGGCGTGATAGATCGGCTCGACCACGAGATCCTCGGTGGTGCGACGTCGCTGCCAGTTGGACAGGGTGCCCTGCGGGTCAGTCTCGATCAGGCGGACGGTGAAGCCGGCCTGCTTGGCTGCCAGCGCGAGGCCGATGGCAAGCGTGCTCTTGCCACTGCCGCCCTTTTGGGTGGCCAGTACGATCGTGTGCATGGAAGATAAATCCTTTGGAGTGCCTGGGTCAGGAATACGCCACGCGAACGTGCATCGCTTCTTGATGCTGAGCTCTTCTCGCTCAGGACGTGCCGGCCCGATCCAAAGGGGGATCGCGGAGGTCCGAATCAACGGTAACAATGATGGCGGAATCGGGAATGCCAGCTAATCCGTACCATTACTGGACCCGTAGTCGTACGTGCGATGTGCGCCGATCAACACGAGAGATTGTGATTGTTGCCCGGCTTACTTCCGCACGCAGATGACCCGGACGACGGCCGCCTTCGCGTCCGTTGCCGTGCCGTTCGCTGTGACGCCGTTGGCCTTCAGGAAATCGCGCACCGTCTCCGCTGAGACCATCACGGCCTGCGATGCCGGCACCGACGTCGCGGGTCCCGCCACCATCGCCGGCTTCAACAGCGCAATGCCGGCGAATTTGCCGTCGGCGTCGATCGCGGGGCTACCGGAAAATCCGACCGCCGGTGGCGGCGACAGTGCGGAATCGCTGCTCGTGACGGGCGCCAGCGCGCCCTTGACACTCGAGACCCCGGCCGCGCCGCCCTGGCTTTGCGGATCGGCGATGCCGACGACGTCGACATTCGTCTTCGCCCCGCCGCCAGCGAGGCTGAGCGGCTTCAGGCCGCGCGCGCCGTAGATGTGCAAGAGTGCGAGATCGTGCTCCTTGTCCTCGGCAAGACGATCGGCGCTGCCATAGCCGGCGATGGTGATCGCAAGACAGCTGTCGGTGACGAGGCGGTCGGCGAGGATCGCGCCGTCGGCGCTGACGACGATGCCGGTGCCGTATTCGACGGTCTTGCGCGGTGCCGGTCCGGCTTGCGGTCCTGCCGGAAATGCATTGAACGCGCTCGACATCGCGATCACGACCGGCTCGACCGTGTTCTCGGTGGCCTGATCGTAGAGGATCGTCATGATGCGGACTTCGTCGCCCTTGAAGGTGCCGCGCACGTAGAATTTCTTCAGGCCCTGGAGACCGGACAGCACGAAGAAGTCGGGCTTCACCACGGTGTAGTCGACCTTGCGGCCGGTCGGTTCCTTCTTCTCGGCGTCCGCGAGCTTTGCGGTGGTCGGGTTCGCCTCCTTGCGCCGGCTCAGCAGCACCTGCACCGTTCCGGTCGGCGAGGTCCACTTCGAGCCGTTGGCGTCGGTCGCCTGCTGCGGCACCAGCTTGCCGGGGATGCCGAGCCGGGCGCCGCTGGTCGGCTCCATCACGATCTTCCAGCCGACGCTGTCCTGCTTCCGCCGCGCGGTCTCCGCGAGCGCGGCGCGCTCCTGCGGATTGAGCACGCCGGTCGGCTTGCCGCCCTTGTTCTTCTGGTACTCCTTGATGGCATTGACCATGCGCTCGCTGACGTCGCCGGTGATGGCGCCGTTATATTGGCCGACCCAGGCGAGGTCGGATTGAAGCGACAGGCGTTCGGCCTGTGCCATGGCATCGGCCGTTTCCGACGGTGTTTGAAGTGCGGGCGGGCGGATCGGAACGGTCTGGACCGTCTTTGGCCTGGTGCCGGGGCTCTGCGGCGTCGTCATCTGGGCGTTCGCGCCTGTGGCAGCCGCAAACATCAGTGTTGCCGCAAGCATCGATCTCATGACAAATCCAGCCAGCCCATTGAACGCAATGCCATTGAAGCACATCTCGTTGGTCGCGAACAATCTCGGGGTGGTTCAGGCCTGCTACGGGGGCCGTGAACTCAAGTCCTCATCCTGAGGAGCGGCCTTAGGCCGCGTCTCGAAGGATGGCCCCGGGCGAGATCTGGGCCTTCATGGTTCGAGACGCGCGTTCCGCGCTCCTCACCATGAGGATCGAGAGCGAGGGCATGGTAGGAGAGACGGACGATGCTGAGCCCGGACGAACTCGAACGCTATGCCCGCCATATCGTGCTGCGCGACGTCGGCGGCCCGGGCCAGGCCGCGCTGAAGCGGGCCTCGGTGCTGGTGATCGGCGCCGGCGGGCTCGGCGCGCCCGCCTTGATGTATCTGGCCGCCGCCGGAATCGGTACGCTCGGCGTGGTCGATGACGATGTGGTGTCGCTATCCAATCTCCAACGCCAGGTGATCCATACGACGCCGGACATCGGCCGCCACAAGGTCGAGAGCGCGGCCGAGCGCATTTCCGCGCTCAATCCACATGTGCGCTTCGTCGGTCACGCCACCTGGCTCAACGCCGACAACGCGCTCAGCCTGATCGCCGACTACGACCTCGTGCTCGACGGCTCCGACAATTTCTCGACGCGTTATCTGGTCTCGGATGCCTGCTTCTTCGCGAAGAGGCCGCTGATCACCGCGGCGCTCGGCACCTTCGACGGCTCGCTCACCACCATTCGCGCGCATGAGACGAACGAGCAGGGCGTGTTCAACCCGACTTATCGCTGCCTGTTTCCGGAAGCGCCGCCGCCCGGCACGGTGCCGGCTTGCGCCGAGGCCGGCGTCATGGGCGCGCTTGCGGGCGTGCTCGGTTCGATGATGGCGCTGGAGGCGATCCGCGAGATCGTCGGTTTCGGCGACGGCCTCGTCGGCCGCCTCCTGATGATCGATGCGCGCGCGATGCGCTTCGAGACGCTGCGCTACGAGCGCGATCCGGCCAATCCGCTCAACGGCGATGGGCCTGTGATCACCGACCTCAGCAGCCATCGCACCTGATAGCCGGCTCACGCGCCGGCCGGCTTCTCGCTGTCGAGATGCGCCATCTGCTCGGCCGCATAGCGCGTGCCGGAAGCGACATTCGGCGGGAAGGCTTGTGCCAGGGCCGCAAGATGCGCCGGTGTCAGCGTCACCTTGGTCGCGCCGAGCGCTTCGGTGAGGCGGTTGCGGCTGCGGGCGCCGACCAGCGGCACGATCTCCTTGCCCTGCGCCGCCACCCAGGCGATCGCGACCTGCGCCGGTGTCGCGCCGATCTCGGCCGCGATGGCACGCAGCCGCTCCACCAGCGCGAGATTGGCGTCGAGATTGTTGCCCTGGAAGCGCGGCGTCATCAGCCGGTAGTCCTTGCCGGCCTTGCCCGAGTCCTTCGACCAATGGCCGCTGATCAGGCCGCGCGCGAGCACGCCATAGGCGGTGATGCCGATGCCGAGCTCGCGGCAGGTCTTCAGAATGTCGCGCTCGATGCCGCGCTCGATCAGCGAATACTCGATCTGGAGATCGACGATCGGATGCACCGCATGCGCGCGGCGAATTGTGTCGGAGCCGACCTCGGACAGTCCGATATGCCTGATGTAGCCCGCCTTCACGAGATCGGCGAGGCCGCCGATGGTCTCCTCGATGGGAACGTTGGGATCGAGACGCGCCGGGCGGTAGACGTCGATGTAGTCGGTGCCCAGACGCTGCAGCGAGTAAGCGAGGAAGTTTTTGGTCGCGGCTGGCCTTGTGTCCATGCCGGCGAATTCACCGGCGGGGCCGCGCAGCGCGCCGAACTTGACGCTGATCTGCACCCTGTCGCGCGGGACGTTCGTCAGCGCCTCGCGAACCAGCATCTCGTTGTGGCCCATGGCGTAGAAGTCGCCGGTGTCGAGCAGTGTGATGCCGGCATCGAGCGCCGCATGCACCGTAGCAATGCTCTCGCCGCGATCGGCGGGGCCATAGACCTCCGACATGCCCATGCAGCCGAGACCGAGGGCGGAGACGGTGGGGCCGGTTAAACCGAGTTTGCGCTGTTCCATGATGGCTCTCCTCGAAAAGGCGGGCTGATTGCGCCGCGTGACGAGGCTGGATATGCGCCCGGGCGATTGCGCCGATAAGCTGGACAATCCGGAATAGCGTGTTCACATTAGTGAACAATGACCGATCCTGACCTGCGCGATCTCGATGTCTTCGTGGCGGTCGCCCGCACCCGCAATTTCCGGCGCGCGGCGGTTGAAATTCGCGTGTCCGTGTCGAGCCTTAGCCAGCGATTACGGGACCTGGAGGAGCGCCTTGGCGTCCGCCTGATGAACCGCACGACCCGCAGCGTCGCCCTGACCGAGGCGGGTGAGCTGCTGCTGTCTCGGGTGGCCCCGGCGCTGCGCGATGTCGGCGATGCGCTGGATCAGGTGCGGGGCCTGCGCGAGGTCGCCTCCGGCCGGCTGCGCATCAACGCGCCGCCGCCGGCGGTCGATCTCGTGCTGGCGCCGATGGTCGGGCCGTTTCTTCAGGCGCATCCGCAGGTCGATCTCGACATCGTCAGCGAAAGCGGCTTCGTCGACATCGTCAGCGCCGGCTTCGATGCCGGCGTGCGTTATGGCGAGCATCTCGCGAAGGACATGGTGGCGGTCCCGCTGAGCGGTCCGCAGCACTATGTCGTCGTCGCGTCGCCTGCTTACGTCGCACGCCGCGGCAGGCCCAGGCATCCGAAGGACCTGCTCGACCATGATTGCATCCGCGCCCGCTACTCGAGCGGCGTCATGCATGATTGGGAGTTCGAGAAGGGTGGCGAGATGATGAAGGTCGATCCGCCCGCAAAACTGATCTCGACCAATATGGGCCTTGCCATGCGCGCCGCGCTCGACGGCGTAGGCATCTGGGCGACGCTCGATGGCTATGTCGGTGAAGCCTTGAAGTCCGGTGTGCTGGTCAGCCTGCTCCAGGATTGGTGCGAGCCGTTTCCGGGACCGTTCCTGTACTATCCGAGCCGGCGCCAGGCGCCGCCGGCGCTGCGCGCCTTCATCGACTTCGTGGCCGACTGGCGCAAGCGCGAAACGCGCAGCAAATAAGCCTCAGAGCATGCTCGGCAGCACGCGATCCGGCGGCTTGTGGGCGTCGAGGAAGGTGCGGATGTTGATGATCACCTTCTCGCCCATGTCGACGCGGCCTTCGATCGTGGCCGAGCCCATATGCGGGAGCAGCGTCACCTTGCCGGCCTTGGCGAGCCGCACCAGCTTCGGATTGATCGCGGGCTCGTGCTCATAGACGTCGAGGCCGGCGCCGCCGATCTCGCCGCCTTCAATCAGCTTGATCAGCGTGTCCTCGTCGGTGACCTCGCCGCGCGCGGTGTTGACGATGTAGGCGTCCTTGCGGATCAGCTTCAATCGCCGCGCCGAGAGCAGGTGATAGGTCGCCGGCGTGTGCGGACAGTTCACCGAGATGATGTCCATCCGCGCCAGCATCTGGTCGAGGCTTTCCCAATAGGTCGCGCCAAGCTCTTCCGCGATCTTCGGCGCGACGGGGCGGCGGTTGTGATAGTGGATCTGCAAGCCGAAGGCGCGGGCGCGGCGGGCGACAGCCTGGCCGATGCGGCCCATGCCGACGATGCCGAGGCGCTTGCCGCCGATGCGGTGGCCGAGCATCCAGGTCGGCGACCAGCCGGGCCAGGGCTTGCCTTCCGTCAGGATCGAGGCGCCTTCGATCATCCGCCGAGGCACGGCCAGGATCAGCGCCATGGTCATGTCGGCGGTGTCTTCGGTCAGAACCTTTGGGGTGTTGGTGACGGTGATGCCGCGGGCATGCGCGGCCTCGACATCGATATTGTCGACGCCGTTGCCGAAATTGGCGATCAGGCGGAGCTTGCAGTCGGGCTGGTTGACGACGTCGGCGGTGATGTGGTCCGTGACGGTCGGAACCAGCACGTCGGCGGTGCGCGCGGCTTCCGCGATCTGCTCGGCCGACATCGGGGTGTCATCGAGATTGATCCGCGCGTCGAACAGCTCGCGCATCCGCGTCTCGATCGAATCCGGCAGCTTGCGCGTCACCACGACGAGGGGCTTTTTCTTCACCGACATGTCCTGCTCTCATGAGGCGTGGCAAGCCCGCCTCTGTCGCCAAAGGCCGGCCGTTCAGGCCTCATTAACCCGGTTGTTCGACACTGCCCTTGCCGTGTCGTCCCCGGCGTTTCCTTCAAGCTCTCCCGATATTTCCACCCGGAAAATCGGGCCAAACTGGTTGTTCAAGCGTCCGTCCTCTCTAGCAGAAGGCCGGGCCAAGACAAGAACCACGGGCCGGGCTTGGGGAACACCCGCGTGGGGCGGGTCAGGGACAACCACGGCAGGGTTTTTTGGGAATTTTGGGGTGAGGGTCCGGCTCGGCCGGCTCCTCGACAGGAGACGGGTTGATGGCGTTGGGGCGTTTTTGTTCGGTGATGGCGCTCGTTTGCACCTGGTTGAGCGCCTCGGTCAGCCCCTCGCATTCGGCGAAGGAAACCACCCCCCAGAGCGCCAGCGGCCTCCCGGTGCCGCGCTATGTCAGCCTCAAGTCGGATCACGTGAACGTCCGTGCCGGTCCGACCAAGGACAATGACGTGGCCTGGGTCTATACCCGTGCCGGTCTGCCGGTCGAAATCACCGCCGAGTTCGAGAACTGGCGCCGGGTGCGCGATTCCGAAGGCGCCGAGGGCTGGGTCTATCATTCCTTGCTGTCGGGCCGCCGCACCGCGGTCGTCACCATGAAGCACAAGGACGAGCTCGCGCCGATCTACGACCGCGCCGATCCCGACAGCGCGGTTGCGGCCAAGCTCCAGGCTGGTGTCGTCACCCAGGTGAAGAAGTGCAGCGCAAACTGGTGCCGCGTCACCGGTAACGGTTTTGACGGCTGGATCCAGCAGGAACGCCTCTGGGGCGTGTATTCGGACGAGCAGGTGAACTGACGCGATAGAAGCGAGCTATTGCTCCAGCGTCATGCCCGGGCATAGCCGTCCGAAGGACGGCGTCGCTTCCGCTCGCCTATGTCCCGGGCATCCACGCACTTCCGCGCTCAGCCCAAGAACGTGGATGGCCGGGACAAGCCCGGCCATGACGACTAAATCAACAGTTTAGGATAGATCTCAGCGCTTCTTGCGCAGGCGCACGACCATGTCGATGCGCGAGATCTCGTAACCCTCGGGCACCTCCGGCATCTTGGACAGGGCCAGATGCGGATCCTCGATGTCGACCAGCTCATGGCTGTTCTCGAGGTAATAGTGGTGGTGGGTGGTGACGTTGGTGTCGAAATAGGTCTTGGTGCCGTCGACACTGACTTGGCGGAGCAGGCCGGCGTCGGTGAGCTGGTTCAGCGTGTTGTAGACGGTCGCCAGCGACACCGGAACCTTGGCCAGCGTGGCTTCCTCGTACAGCATTTCCGCCGTAAGGTGGCGCGCACCCTTGCCGAACAAGAGCCAGCCCAGCGCCATGCGCTGGCGCGTCGGACGGAGCCCGGCGGACTGGAGCATTTCGTTGACATCGTGCCACGGGCAGCCGGTCAAAGCCGGCTGGCGGCCGGACAGGAGGGCCGCGGCATGGACGTCGTCGTCGTGATGGGACGCGGTATTCTCGCTCATTTCCAGATTTCGGGCACGCGTGAACAATCTGTATCTGCAATATAAGAACAGATAGATGCAGATGCAAGTTTCTCGCAACTAGAGAGGTTCTAATCAGGCTGGAACCGAGCGAGCAGCCCGTCATTTTACCTTCATGACAGCGCTTTGCCGCCGAAATGGCCTGTGTTAGAGAGCGCGCGGTTCCGCTTAGCCGATTTTGGTGCACCCGGGCATCGAGGCCCGGTCCGCAGTCCATACGGGGCTTGTGGGAGTTGCGCCTGACGATGGCTGTTGGCGTTGCTCTCCGACCGGGACGGGGCCCATTTTCGCCAAAAAACGTCGCTCAATCGGACTTTGAACAGAGGCTCATGCATGCTGAACAGGCGCAACGGTTACGAATACGAAGATCTGCTGGCGTGTGCCCGCGGCGAGATGTTCGGCCCGGGCAATGCCCAGCTGCCGCTGCCGCCGATGCTCATGTTCGACCGCATCACGGAAATCAGCGACAATGGCGGCGAGTTCGGCAAGGGGCTGGTGCGTGCCGAGCTCGACGTGAAGCCCGACCTCTGGTTCTTCGGCTGCCATTTCAAGAACGATCCCGTGATGCCCGGCTGCCTCGGCCTCGATGCGCTGTGGCAAATGGTCGGCTTCTATTTGGGCTGGAGCGGCGGTGAAGGTCGCGGTCGCGCGCTTGGCCTGAACGAGCTGAAGTTCAGCGGCCAGGTGCTGCCCGAGGCCCGCAAGGTTGTGTACAACGTCGATATCAAGCGCGTGATGCGGTCAAAGCTCGTGCTCGGTATTGCCGACGGGTGGCTTTCGGTCGACGACCAGATTATCTATCGCGCGAAGGATCTGAAGGTCGGCCTGTTCAAGCAGGGCACGAGCCTGGGCTGAACGCATCACAAAGAAAGACAACGATTTAGGCGAGGCTGTCATGAGGCGGGTTGTGGTCACCGGGATGGGCATCGTCTCGTCCATCGGAAACAACACCCAGGAAGTGCTTGCGAGCCTTCACGAGGCGAAGTCGGGCATTTCGCGGGCTGAGAAATATGCCGAGCTCGGCTTCCGTTCGCAGGTGCAAGGTGAGCCTACGCTCGATCCTTCGACAGTGGTCGATCGCCGCGCCATGCGTTTCCTCGGCCAGGGCGCAGCGTGGAATCACGTCGCGATGGAGCAGGCGATCCAGGATTCCGGTTTAGGGCCTGACGAAGTCTCCAACATCCGCACCGGCATCATCATGGGCTCCGGCGGCCCGTCCGCCCGGACCATCGTCGAATCCGCCGACATCACCCGCACCAAGGGGCCGAAGCGCGTCGGACCGTTTGCCGTGCCGAAGGCGATGTCCTCCACGGCCTCGGCGACGCTCGCGACCTGGTTCAAGATCAAGGGCGTCAACTATTCGATCTCTTCGGCCTGCGCGACGTCGAACCACTGCGTCGGCAATGCCTATGAGACGATCCAGATCGGCAAGCAGGACGTCATCTTCGCCGGCGGCTGCGAGGAGCTCGACTGGTCGCTGTCGGTGCTGTTCGACGCCATGGGCGCGATGTCCTCGAAGTACAACGACACGCCCGCCACGGCGTCACGTCCCTACGACGTCAACCGTGACGGCTTCGTCATCGCCGGCGGCGCCGGCGTGCTGGTGCTGGAAGAGCTCGAGCATGCCAAGGCGCGCGGCGCGCGCATCTATGGCGAGATCGTCGGTTATGGCGCGACGTCCGATGGCTACGACATGGTCGCGCCTTCCGGCGAGGGTGCCGAGCGCTGCATGCGCATGGCGATGTCGACGGTGAAGACCAAGGTCGACTACATCAATCCGCATGCGACCTCGACGCCGGCCGGCGATCCGCCGGAGATTGACGCGCTCCGTCGGGTGTTCGGAAGTGGCGAGAAGTGCCCGCCGATCTCGGCGACCAAGGCGCTGACCGGCCACTCGCTGGGCGCTACCGGCGTGCAGGAGGCGATCTACTCGCTGCTGATGATGAACAACGGCTTCATCTGCGAGAGCGCACACATCCAGGAGCTCGATCCCGTGTTCGCCGACATGCCGATCGTGCGCAAGCGCATCGACAACGTCAAGATCGGCACCGTGCTGTCGAACTCCTTCGGCTTCGGCGGCACCAACGCCACGCTGGTGTTCAGCCGGCTGGATGTGTGAGCCCCGCACGCTGTCATGCCCCGCGAAAGCGGGGCATCCAGTACGCCGCGGCTTCCCGGTCTATAACTACTGTCTCTGGAATACTGGATCGCCCGCATGCGCGGGCGATGACGTCGGAATGATAGGAGCCGCGAGGCAATGGAAGGTTTGATGAAGGGCAAGCGCGGTCTGATCATGGGCATCGCCAATGATCATTCGATCGCGTGGGGCATGGCGAAGACGCTGCATGCCCATGGCGCCGAGCTTGCCTTCACCTTCCAGGGCGAGGCCTTGGGCAAGCGCGTCAAGCCGCTGGCGGAGCAGCTTGGTGTGGATCTGGTGCTGCCTTGCGACGTCGAGGACATCGCAAGCGTCGATGCCACCTTTGCCGCGCTCCGCGAAAAGTGGGGCCGGCTCGACTTCGTGATCCATGCGATCGGCTTCGCCGACAAGAACGAGCTGAAGGGCCGCTACGCCGACACCAGCCGCGAGAATTTTTCGCGCACCATGGTGATCTCCTGCTTCTCGTTCACGGAGGTCGCAAAACGTGCCGCCGAACTGATGACGGAGGGCGGCAGCATGATCACGCTGACCTTCGGCGCCTCGGAGCGCGCGATGCCGAACTACAACGTGATGGGCGTGGCCAAGGCCGCGCTCGAAGCCTCCGTGCGCTATCTCGCCTCCGATTTCGGACCGCGCGGCATCCGCGTCAACGCGATCTCCGCCGGTCCCATCCGCACGCTCGCCGGCTCCGGCATCGGTGAGGCGCGCGCGATGTTTGCCTTCATGCAAAAACATTCGCCGCTCCGCCGCGGCGTCACGCTCGACGAACTCGGCGGTTCGGCGCTGTATCTGCTGTCGGACCTCTCCGGCGGCGTGACCGGCGAGATCCATTACGTCGATTCCGGCTACAACATCGTCTTGATGCCGAGGCCGGACGATCTGAAGCCGGAATAAAACGTCCGCAGGCCGCTTGAGGCCGCGACGTTTCCTCGTATCCCCCACGATCATGGGGCAGACTCTCCCATAAGATGGTGTTTCCTCTGCCCGGTGGCGCCGCGTGAATGGTGCGTCCCGCGGTTCGGGAGGAACGATCTTGCCGAGGGTGCATGCGATCTGTCGCGCGGGCGTGCTGGCGGCCGCCATGGGCGTCGCGTTGGTCTGCGGCAACTCCCGTGCCCTGGCGCAGTCGGCGATCTGGGATTCGACGCTCTCCAACACGAACTGGTACGTACCGACCGCGCAGCTGCTGGCTTATGCCGCGCCCAAGACCGGCTTCTCCAATCCAATCCCGATCGGTGACCAGACGCTATGGTCGCTTGCGGCCGCGACCAACGGTGCTTTCACCGGAACGAGCGTGGCGCAACTCAAGCTTGGTTCGGCGCTTCTGACGGATACCTCAACGATCCAGGGGTTCGTCACGACCGCGGGCCAGATCACGATGCTGTTCACGCCGACCGCGGGCGGCGCAGTGACGGTCGGCCTCGGCCATATGCGAACCGTCAACGGCGTGATCGGTATGGAAATGCAGATGATCACTGGCGACAGCCTGCTCGTGACGCATTGGGCCTACATGCTTCCTTACGATCCCGCGACCTTCACGCCGCCGGCGCCGCAAGCCGTTCCCGCGAACTCCGTCCCGCAATGGGCCTGGACGGCGGGTACGCCGTGGCGGATCGTCAGCTCCACGCTGTTCGGCACGTCCGCGCCCGGCCGCTTCGTCATCACGAATTACCAGAACGGATATTTCTGGGGCGCCGGCATTGCGCCCGCGGGGAGCAGTGCCGCGAACTTCACGCTGCTGGGGTCGGTGACGCCGGAGGGCAACGTGCTCTTCAGCACGCTCTCGCGCGGCACGCTCGCCAGCCTCTATGGCGCAGCCAGCGGCGACGCATCGGGCGCACAGATGCTCGTCAGCAGCTACGATCTCTCGGGCAACCCGACCGGCGGCGTGGCCTATATCTCTCTGGTGCGGCCCTATGCCGAGACCCTCCAGGCACAGAACAGCCGCGCCGGGTTAGGCGCGGCCGATATGCTCTACCGCTTGTCTGCAACGTCACTCGGCTGGACCGGCAGCATGGCGACTGGGTTCACCGCGCTCGACAATCTCAGCGGCTCCGGTCTCGTCAACGCCGTCAACCAGACATTGCCTGTTCTCACCGGCGCGGCATCGCAGGCGACCTATTCCACCCAGCGCATGTTTCATCAGGCGATGACGGGCCGGCTGGACGACGTGCTCGGGTTGAACGCGGGTGCAGCGCCTGAGCGGATTTTTTGGATGAAACCGCTCGGCGGCAGTGTCCGGCAGAGCAGCGTGGATGGCGTTCCCGGCTATAACGCGTCCGGCGGCGGCATTGCCGTCGGGGCGGACACGACGGTCTCGCCACGCGCAATGCTTGGCGGTGTGTTCGCCTATTCGCATCAGACGATCACCGGCAGCGAGGATGCAGTCCCGAACCGGCTCGCCATCGATTCCTATCAGGCCGGACTCTACGGCGCCTATGCGCTCGGCCATGGCGTTCAGGTCGATGGCCAGCTTGACGGCGCACTGAACGACAATGGCGAGAGCCGCTCGCTCACGTTCATCAACAGTGCGGCTGGCGCCGGCTATCGGTCCTATAGCGGGCACGCCGGTGCGGGCGTTCGCAAGCTGATCCCGATCGAGCCGGGATTTGCGATCGCCCCGTCGCTGCGGCTGGACTATGGACAGGTTCGTTCGCCAGCCTATCAGGAAGGTGGCGCAGGCGGCTTCAGCCTCAATGTGGATTCGCAAACCTATCGCGAATTGACGCTGACGGCAGGGCTGAAGGGCGCCTACAGGATCGCGCAGCACGTCTATCTTACCGGCGATGTCGGCGTCGGCTACAACGCGCTGAATCAGGGACTTCAGATCAAGTCAGCGTTTGCCGGCGGCGGCGAGACCTTCACGACCGGCGGCCTTGCCCTGTCGCCGTGGATCTACTCGACCGCGCTGGGCCTCGTCGCGGCCGACAACAACCGATTCGATCTCGGCCTCCGCTACGGCCTCTCGGCGACATCCTCCGGATTGCTTCAGCAGTCCGGGCTCGCCGTCCTGAAGATCAGGCTCTGAGCCGGATTCTTGTTTTGTCGCCTTTTCTTCGCTTGAAAACGCTCTAACCCGCCGCGATCTTCTCCGCGCGCTGGAACGCGGGGCGTGCCATGCAGCGCGCCAGATAGGCATCGAAGGCGGGGCGCGACGGCACCATCTTGAACAGGCGCACCGCGAAGTTCAGGCCGGAGCCGACGGTGATGTCGGCGGCGGAAAACTCCTCGCCGAGAATCCACGGCCCCTTGGCGAGCGCAGCTTCCAGCACGTCGAACACCTGCGTCGCGCTGCCCCACGCCGCCGTCGAGGTCGGGATCTCGATCTTGGTGAAGATCTGGATGATGGCGGGCTCGATGCAGCCCGGCGAGAAGAACAGCCATTGCAGATAGCGCGCACGGCGCGGATCGGTCACAGCGGGCGCAAGCTTCGTCTCGGGATAGCGGTCGGCGATATAGGTGCAGATCGCCGCGGCCTCGCCGAGTGCGGCGTCTCCGTCGCTGAGCGCCGGCACCTTGCCCATCGGGTTGATCTCTAGATAGTCCGGCGCCTTCTGCGCGCCGGTCGAGATGTCGGTCAGCACGCGCTCATAGGGCAGGCCGCTCTCTTCCATCAGCCAGAGCGTCGTGAACGAGCGAGAACGGGGCGACCAATAGAGCTTGATCATGGGGGCGGACCTTCAATCGGCGGGAGGCGCGGCAAGGCTCATTCATCGCCTGCCCGCCGCGAGTTCGCAACGTACAAGTCGAGATGCGCGAAGATGCTTTGCCGACATCTTGGTCGATTGGATCAAGGCGGCAAGTAGCTTAAGCAAGTAGCTTAGTCCTCCTTGAGATAGCCGGGGAGGGCCCGGTCAAGCCTTGCCGCAACGAGCGCCCGGGTCCTTTCTCGCAGCGTCGCGTTGTTCGATGCGGCGGCTGGAGGATCGGGGAACTGCGAATTATCGAGCTTCGTGATCGGATCTTCCGTCAATCTCATGCTCTCGGCGAGATTGGAACCAAAATTTGCGAAATGCCGATTGATCTGCTCGTAGCTTCGACCGTCAATCAGGTTGATCGCAACGTTGGCAAACAAATGCGAATGTCTGGCGAAAGATCCAAGGCCGCGGCTGTAGGCGCCGATGCCGTCCAGAACCAAGCTGCTACCCTGCAACTCGGCCTTGAACCTCGTCACCACGAGATAGCGCTCGCAATTCGCATTCGAGGTGATGCTGCGAACGATCGCCGGTAAACGCTCGCTCGGATCCGGGAAGAGCCTGGATTTCGGATTGTAGAACGGTTCGAACGATCCTTTGGGATAGCTGATCTTTCTGATTGCCGGATCAGCACCGCTTGCGGCGCGCACACGCGCCAGTGCGATGTCGTCAAGACCCCAATCCTCGATCGGGATCTCGTTGAATTCAGTTTCGAACACCGTAGGGCCAAACTTTTCGACCGAGAACCGTCCGCCGATCGCTGAAATGACGCCGAGGCGGCAAGGGCCGGTCTCCATCGCTGCCGGTTGCTTCGCGGCCGTATTGGCCTTTGCTGCATTCGGCTTGGGGGCGGGTTTCTTGACGACTGGTTTGCTGGGGGCAGGTGCCGCAGGTATCACTGTTGTCGGGGCTTGGGCCCATACAGTGGCGGTCAGGCATGATGAAGCGAGGACGGCAGCGACGACGAAACGGCGGAACATGATTGATGAATTACGGTTGATGCGGCGGGCGACACAACCTAGAGCGTGCAGGCCACAGACGCAAGCGATCGCGTCTACCCTCTCTTCCACCGGTAGCATTTCATCATGAAGCCGGTTGCCGTCGCGACCTCTTCCTTCTCGAACACAAAACCTTCGCGCTCGTACCGGCGCCAGGCCTTTTCGTTCTCGCGGACGCAGCGCAGGTACATCTCGTCGGGCATTTGCGTGCGCGTGAACGCGAGCAATTGCCGCCCGAGCGACCGGCCCTGATAGACGGGAGCGACGAAGAGCTGGTCGAGATAGAGCTTTGGCAGATGCAGCGCCAGCATCGCGGCAATCGTGCCGCGATCGTCGGCGACGAACAGGCTCCAGCCGTCCTCGATCTCGCGCCGGATGCGCGCCCGCAGGTTCGTGAGCAGGAAATTGCTCGCCTCGGCAAGCCCGGTCGAGATCCAGCTTTCCATCCAGACGCGGGCGATCTCGTCATATTCGTCCGCGCGGGCAGGGCGGATGACGGGATGCGACATCGGAAGTCAGGCCCTGTGGCCGCGCGCGGATTGCCGTGTCCGCACCTTGCCGGCCGACAGGCACACCACCTCGGAAATCTGGAGAAGCTGCCGCGCCAGCGGGCTGGTCTTGCGCCAGACCATGCCGATGGTGCGCGAGGGCTGCGGGTCGCGAAAGCGCGTCAGCGAGACCGAGGCCGATCGCGTCTCCACCGGCACCGCCATCTCCGGGATCAAGGTGACGCCGATGCCGGCGCTGACCATCTGGACCAGCGTCGACAGCGAATTCGCATCCAGCATCTCGCGCGGCGGCGCCGATTGCATGTTGCAGAACGACAGCGCCTGGTCGCGGAAGCAGTGTCCTTCCTCGAGCAGCAGGAGCCGCATCTCCCGCATCATCTCCCGCGAGGGTGCGGGCGTTCCCTCATCCGCGCCCGGCCGCACCAGCAGGAATTTTTCCTCGAACAGGGCGACCTCGGTGAGCGAGGACTCGGACACCGGCAGCGCGACGATGGCGGTGTCGAGCCGGCCTTCGACCAGTTCCTGGATCAGCCGCGGCGTCATCGTCTCGCGCACGCGGATGTCGAGTTCCGGATGCATGCGCGTGAGATTCTTGGTGATCTTGGGCAGCAGGTAGGGCGCGATCGTCGGGATCATGCCGATGCGCAGGCGGCCGGCGAAGCGGTCCTGCGACGCCCGCGCGAAATCGCCGAGCTCATCGACCGAGCGCAGGATATCGCGGACGCGCGGTGCGAGCTCTTCGCCGAATCGCGTCAGCGCGACCTGCCGGGCGGTACGCTCCAGCAGCAGGCCGCCGAGCGCCTCCTCCAGTTCCTTGATCTGCATCGAGAGGGCCGGCTGCGAGATCGAGCTCGCCTCCGCCGCGCGCCCGAAATGCCCGTGACGCGCCAGCGCGTCGAAATACCGGAGCTGGCGCATCGTCACGTTGACCATCAGAAAATCCTATCGCAGCGATCACTAAAGTCAACTTCCCCTGATGGAAAGCGGGGCTTAGAGTGGTTCTACCTGGTCAAAGGCGCGAGTTCGACGCCACCAGAGGAGGTATTCATGGACGACACTTCAAAGTGCCCGTTTTCGGGTGGAAAACGTGCGCCGGCAAACCGCGACTGGTGGCCGACCCAGCTCAGCATCGAGATGCTGCACAAGAATTCCGGCCTGTCCGACCCGATGGGCAAGGAATTCGACTACGCCAAGGAATTCAAGACCCTCGACCTGAACGCGGTCATCAAGGACCTGACCGCCTTGATGACGGACTCACAGGAGTGGTGGCCCGCCGACTTCGGTCATTATGGCGGCCTGATGATCCGCATGGCCTGGCACAGCGCGGGCACCTACCGCACCACCGACGGGCGCGGTGGCGCCGGCGCCGGTCAGCAGCGTTTTGCGCCGCTGAACAGCTGGCCCGACAACGCCAACCTCGACAAGGCACGCCGGCTGCTCTGGCCGATCAAGCAGAAATACGGCCGCAAGATCTCCTGGGCCGATTTGATGGTGCTCGCCGGCAACGTCGCGCTGGAGTCGATGGGCTTCAAGACCTTCGGCTTCGCCGGCGGCCGCGCCGACGTCTGGGAGCCGGAGGAGCTCTATTGGGGTCCGGAAGGCACCTGGCTGGGCGATGAGCGCTACAGCGGCGAACGCCAGCTCGCCGAGCCGCTCGGCGCGGTGCAGATGGGCCTCATCTACGTCAATCCGGAAGGCCCGAACGGCAAGCCGGACCCGATCGCCGCGGCCAAGGACATTCGCGAGACCTTCTTCCGCATGGCGATGAACGACGAGGAAACCGTCGCGCTGATCGCCGGCGGTCATACCTTCGGCAAGACCCATGGTGCGGGCGATCCGTCGCTGGTCGGACCGGAGCCGGAAGCGGGCGCGCTCGAGGATCAGGGCCTCGGCTGGAAGAGCAAGCACGCTTCGGGCCTGGCGGGCGATTCCATCACCAGCGGTCTCGAGGTGACATGGACGACGACGCCGACGAAGTGGAGCAACAACTTCTTCGAGAACCTGTTCAAGTACGAATGGGAGCTGACGAAGAGCCCGGGCGGTGCGAACCAGTGGACGGCCAAGGGCGCCGACGCGATCATTCCTGACGCCTTCGACAAGTCGAAGAAGCATCGGCCGACCATGCTCACCACCGACCTCTCGCTGCGCCTCGATCCGGCCTATGAGAAGATCTCGCGGCGCTTCCTGGAGAACCCGGATCAGTTCGCGGACGCCTTTGCTCGCGCCTGGTTCAAGCTCACCCATCGCGACATGGGTCCGATCCAGCGCTATCTCGGCCCGCTGGTGCCGAAGGAGACGCTGATCTGGCAGGATCCGATCCCGGCCGTGAATCACGAACTGGTCAGCGATCAGGACATCGCTGCGCTGAAGACCAAGATCCTGGCCTCGGGCCTCTCGGTGCCGGAGCTGGTCTCGACGGCGTGGGCGTCGGCATCGACGTTCCGTGGCTCGGACAAGCGCGGCGGCGCCAATGGCGCGCGCATCCGCCTTGCTCCGCAGAAGGACTGGGAGGTGAACCAGCCGGCTCAGCTCTCGAAGGTTCTCGGCAAGCTCGAAGCGATCCAGAAGGAGTTCAACGCCTCGGCCGGCGCGAAGAAGGTCTCGCTCGCCGACCTGATCGTCCTCGGCGGCACCGCCGCGGTCGAGAAGGCTGCGAAGGACGCCGGCATCGACGTCAAGGTCGCGTTCACGCCGGGCCGCATGGATGCCTCGCAGGAGCAGACCGACGCGGCGTCCTTCGCGCCGCTGGAGCCGCGGGCCGACGGCTTCCGCAACTACGTCAGCAAGAAGCATCAGTTCCTGCAGCAGGAAGAAGCGCTCGTCGATCGCGCGCAGCTTCTGAAGCTCACCGGACCTGAGTTGACCGTGCTGGTCGGTGGTCTGCGCGTGCTCGGTGCCAATGCAAACGGTTCGAAGCACGGCGTCCTCACCGCAAAGGTGGGCACGCTGAGCAACGACTTCTTCGTCAACCTGCTCGACATGAGCGCGCAGTGGACGCAAGCGGCCGACGGCACCTACGAGGCTCGCGACCGCAAGACCAACGCGGTGAAGTGGACCGGCACGCGCGCCGACCTGATCTTCGGCGCGCACTCGCAGCTCCGCGCCTACGCCGAGGTCTATGCCACGTCGGACTCCAAGGAGCAGTTCGTCAAGGACTTCGCCAAGGCCTGGACCAAGGTGATGAACCTCGACCGGTTCGACATCGCGGCGTGAGGTACTCCACCTCTCCCGCTTGCGGGAGAGGTCGCGCATATCGCCCGGGGCAAGCGGTAAACAAAAAGGGCGGCCTTTCGGCCGCCCTTCGTGTTTCCGATGAGTGCGAGACTTACTCGCCGGCCGCTTCGCGCGGGGCTTTCTCGCCCTCGGCGGCCTTGTCCTTGGCCTCGAGGTCCTCGCCGGTGGTCTGGTCGACCACCTTCATCGACAGGCGGGTCTTGCCGCGGTCGTCGAAGCCGAGCAGCTTGACCTTGACCTTGTCGCCTTCCTTGACGACGTCGGAGGTCTTCTGCACGCGCGCCGAAGCGAGCTGGCTGATGTGAACGAGGCCGTCCTTGGAGCCGAAGAAGTTCACGAAGGCGCCGAACTCCATCACCTTGACGACGGTGCCGTCATAGATCTGGCCGACTTCCGGCTCGGACGCGATCGACTTGATCCACTTGATCGCGGCCTTCATCGCCTCGCCGTCGCTGGAGGCGACCTTCACGGTGCCGTCGTCCTCGATGTTGACCTTGGCGCCGGTCTTCTCGACGATCTCGCGGATCACCTTGCCGCCGGTGCCGATCACTTCGCGGATCTTGTCGGTCGGGATCTTGAAGGTCTCGATGCGCGGCGCGTATTCGCCGAGCTCGGCGCGGGCGTTGGTCAGCGCCTTGGCCATCTCGCCGAGGATGTGGATACGCCCATCCTTGGCCTGGCCGAGCGCGACCTTCATGATCTCCTCGGTGATGCCCTCGATCTTGATGTCCATCTGGAGCGAGGTGATGCCCGATTCCGTGCCGGCGACCTTGAAGTCCATGTCGCCGAGATGATCCTCGTCACCGAGGATGTCGGAGAGAACCGCAAAGCGCTTGTCTTCGAGGATCAGGCCCATCGCGATGCCCGCGGTCGGCCGCTTCAACGGCACGCCGGCGTCCATCAGCGCGAGCGAAGCGCCGCAGACCGAAGCCATCGACGAGGAGCCGTTGGATTCGGTGATCTCGGAGACCACGCGGATCGTGTACGGAAACTCGTGATGCGGCGGCAGCACCGGGTGGATCGCGCGCCAGGCGAGCTTGCCGTGGCCGATCTCGCGGCGCTTGGTGCCGCCGAGGCGGCCGGTCTCACCGACCGAGTAGGGAGGGAAGTTGTAGTGCAGCAGGAACGTCTCTTTGTACGTTCCCGACAGCGCGTCGATGTACTGCTCGTCCTCGCCGGTGCCGAGCGTGGTCACGACCATCGCCTGGGTCTCGCCGCGGGTGAACAGCGCCGAGCCGTGGGCGCGCGGCAGCACGCCGACTTCGGCGATAATGTTGCGCACGGTCTTGGAGTCGCGGCCGTCGATGCGCTTGCCGGTGTCGAGGATGTTCCAGCGAACGATCTTGGCCTCGAGCTCCTTGAACACGCCGGCGATGCGCAGCTTGTCGTATTTCGGCTCCTGCCCTTCGGGGAAATAATGGGCGATCACCTTTTCCTTGACCTTGCCGACCGCGGCGTAGCGATCCTGCTTGACCGGAATGGCGTAGGCGGCGCGCAGTTCCTGCTCGACGAGGCCGAGCATTTCCTTCTCGAGCGCGGCATTGTCGATGACGGTGACTTCGCGCGGCTCCTTGGCGGCCTTCTCGGCGAGTTCGATGATCGCGTTGATCACCGGCTGGAAGTGGCGGTGACCGAACATCACCGCGCCGAGCATGATGTCTTCGTTCAGTTCCTTGGCTTCCGATTCCACCATCAGCACGGCGTCGGCCGTGCCGGCAACGACGAGGTCGAGCTGGGTGTCGACCATCTCGTCGAGCGTCGGGTTGAGAACGTATTCGTCATTGACGAAGCCGACGCGCGCGGCGCCGATCGGACCCTTGAAGGGAGCGCCCGACAGGGTCAGCGCAGCCGACGAGGCCACCAGCGCGACGATATCGGGATCGTTCTCCATGTCGTGCGACAGCACGGTGGCGATCACCTGGGTCTCGTTGCGCCAGCCATCGACGAACAGCGGACGGATCGGACGGTCGATCAGGCGGGAGACCAGCGTCTCCTTCTCGGTCGGACGGCCCTCGCGCTTGAAATAGCCGCCGGGAATGCGGCCCGCGGCGTAGGTCTTCTCCTGGTAGTCGACGGTCAGCGGCAGGAAGTCGACGCCTTCGCGCGGCGCCTTCGCCGCGACGACGGTGGCGAGCACCACGGTCTCGCCATAGGTGGCGACGACGGCGCCATCGGCCTGGCGGGCGATCTTGCCGGTTTCGAGCTTGAGAGGGCGTCCGCCCCAGTCGATCTCGACTGAATGCTTATTGAACATAGGGGTCTTCTTTCATGGGTTCTCGAAAGAAGGGACGCTTCGAAAAACAAAAACCATGCGCAAGATTGCGGGACGCTGATCGGAGCGGATGATCAGCGTCCTGCGATCCTGCCATGGTTTTTGGATTTCGGATGGCGTCCATCCTTTCGGGTCATACGGGCGCCTTGCCCGTTGTGCCCAGCCGCCGGATTGCTGCTGGACTGTCAGTCGGCACGAACGCGAACACCGAACCGCGGTCTTCGCCGATCATGCCCCGGATGCGAATCGTCACTCGAGCATGATCCGGAAAAGTGCGAAGCGGTTTTCCGAAAAGATCATACTCAAACAACAATCCAAAGTGCGATTCTTATCGCGCTTTGGGCCCGCACCCGACGCGCACGCAGCCTCGATCAAAAACCTTTAATCAAACGCTTTCGTTCGAAACCACGCGCGAAAACGCGCGCCAGTGGCGCGCGCAGGAACACTTAACGACGAATGTTGTGCTTCTCGAGCAGCGCCTTGTAGCGCGCCTCGTCCCTCTTCTTGAGGTAGTCGAGAAGCGAGCGGCGGGTCGAGACCAGCTTCAAGAGGCCGCGACGCGAATGGTTGTCCTTCACGTGGGTCTTGAAATGGTTGGTGAGGTTGTTGATGCGTTCCGACAGGATCGCGACCTGAACCTCGGGCGAGCCGGTGTCGCCGGCCTTGGTGGCATTCGTCTTGATGACTTCCGCTTTGCGTTCTGCGGCAATCGACATCGTCAATTTCTCTCGTTGCGACCGGGGCTGGCAGTCAGGCCGGTCAGGTTGAACACACGCTTGGGGATGATTTCGCCATTGCCGACTTCGGCAAGCGCCAAAAGGCGGCCTGCCACCGTGACATAGACTGTGCCGCTACAAGTGGGCGCATCCCGTCCGCGCAACAAAACGGCCTGGCCCCGATGGAGCCTTGCCGCATCAGCCCGAGTGACGGCCAGTGCCGGGATGTCGTCCAGCGCGGTCTCAACGGGCAAAAGCGCGTCGGCGAGGCTTCCCTCGCCGGACGCGGCTCTATCGCACAAAGCCTCCAACTGATCCAGCGGAATCATGTCGTTTTCGCCAAATGGGCCGACCAGGGTCCGCCGCAGCGCGCAGATATGGCCATAAGTGCCGAGAATCCGGCCCATATCGCGGGCCAGGGCGCGGACATAGGTGCCCTTGCCGCACTCGGCCTCGAACACGGCCCGGTCATTATCAGGTTGATCCACAAGGCTTAATTGGTGAATCTCGACCGGGCGGGGAGCCAGTTCCACGACCTCGCCGTCGCGGGCGAGGTCATAGGCGCGCTCGCCCTGGACCTTGATTGCCGAATAGCGCGGCGGGATCTGCTCGATCACCCCGGTGAAGCGGGGCAAGAGCGCCAGGATGGCCTCCCGGGTCGGGCGCTGGTCGGAGGTCGCGGTGACCCGACCCTCGATGTCGTCGGTGTCGCGCTCCTCGCCCCAGCACACGGTGAACTGGTAGCGCTTGCGGCCGTCCATGACGAAGGGAACCGTCTTGGTGGCTTCGCCGAGCGCAATCGGCAGGCCGCCGGACGCGAGCGGATCGAGCGTGCCGGCGTGGCCGGCGCGCTTGGCGTTGAACAGGCGCTTGAGCACGGCGACGGCCTGCGTCGAGGTCATGCCGATCGGCTTGTCGAGCACGACCCAGCCGTGGACGTCGCGGCGGTCGCGGCGTGGCTGGTTGCCCTTCTGCTGCTTGGCGCGGGGATCGTTGTTGACGCGGCGCGGCTCCTGGTGCGGCTGAGAATTGCCGCCCATGTCCGCAAAATTATTTTTCTGCACGTCGCGCTGATCGGCCTCTTTACCGCCGATCGTGCCGTGAGCCGGGTCCATCGTCATTGCTCTTCTTCCCGATCCGAATCCGGATCCTGTTCCAGGTCCTTCTGCACCGCAGGTGTTCGCAAAAGCTTCTCGATCCGTTCCGCTTCGTCGAATCGCTCGTCGACGCGGAAGCGAACGTCAGGTGCAAATTTCAGGTTAACGCGCCGCGCGACTTCGCCGCGCAGGAATTTCTTGTTGCGCTCGAGCGCAGCGATGACGACCTCGGTGTCGCGGCCACCGAGTGGCATCACGTAGATTGTCGCGAGCTTCAGATCGGGCGACATCCGCACCTCCGGCACGGTGATGATGTGACCTTCGAGGTCCGCATCATGCACGTTGCCTTGCGCCAGAATCTCGGCCATCGCATGGCGAACCTGTTCGCCGACGCGCAACTGGCGTTGCGAGCCTCCGCCGGGCGCGGAACTCTTCTTTTGATGGTGGCGGGGCATGGTCTGGAAATCACCTCGTCGTGCCCGTGTTTGGGACACGAGCATTGTCATTTGTCCTGTTGAAACGAAGAGGCGTGGATGGCCGGAAAAATCCGGCCATCTCACTCCCGCTATTTCAGCTCAAAAAGATCCGGGCGCTTCGGTAAGATTTGGACTTACAGGGAGCGCTGGATCGTCTCCACGCGATAACACTCGATCACGTCACCGGCACGCATGTCGTGATAGTTCTCGAAGGCCATGCCGCATTCCTGGCCGGACTGGACTTCCTTCACTTCGTCCTTGAAGCGCTTCAGCGTCGACAGCTTGCCTTCGTGCACGACGACGTTGTCGCGGATCAGGCGCACATTGGCGCCGCGTTCCACGGTGCCGTCGGTGACGCGGCAGCCGGCGACCTTGCCGACCTTGGAGATGTTGAAGATCTCCAGGATCGCGGCGTTGCCGAGCATGGTTTCGCGCAAGGTCGGCGCGAGCAGACCGCTCATCGCCTTCTTCACGTCGTCCACGAGGTCGTAGATGATGTTGTAGTAGCGGATCTCGATGCCGTTGCGCTTGGCGGCCGCAGCGGCTTCCTTGTTGGCACGAACCGAGAAGCCGATGATCGCGGCGTTGAAGCCTTCCGCGAGCGTCACGTCCGACTCCGAAATACCGCCGACGCCGGCATGCAGGATGCGGGCGGCGACTTCGTCGGTGCCGAGCTTCTCCAGCGAGCCGAGGATCGCTTCCAGCGAGCCCTGCACGTCGGCCTTGATGATCAGCGGGAATTCCTTGCGGCCCGCCGTCTTCAGCTGCGACATCATCTGCTCGAGCGAGCCGCGCATGCCGGAGATCGAGGCTGCCGCGTTCTCGCGCTTCTGGTGCGCGCGGTAGCTCGTGACCTGGCGGGCGCGGGCTTCGTTCTCGACGACGGCGAGGCGATCGCCGGCTTCCGGCGGACCGTTGAAGCCGAGCACCTCGACCGGCACCGACGGACCTGCTTCCTGCACCGTCTCGCCCTGGTCCGAGATCAGCGCGCGGACGCGGCCCATCTCGGCGCCGGCAACGATGATGTCGCCGACACGGAGCGTGCCGCGCTGGACCAGCACGGTCGCGACCGGGCCACGGCCGCGGTCGAGCTTGGCCTCGATCACGGTGCCTTCGGCCGGGCGCTCCGAATTGGTCTTCAGGTCGAGGATGTCGGCCTGGAGCGCGATCATCTCGAGCAGCTTGTCGAGATTGGTCTTGTTCTTGGCGGACACCTCGACGTCGACGACGTCGCCGCCGAAGGATTCCACCTGCACTTCGTGCTGGAGCAGCTCGGTGCGTACGCGCTCGGGCCTGGCATCGGGCTTGTCGATCTTGTTGATGGCAACGATGATCGGCACCCGCGCCGCCTTGGCGTGGTTGATGGCTTCGACGGTCTGCGGCATCACGCCGTCATCGGCCGCGACCACCAGCACGACGATGTCGGTGACCTTGGCGCCGCGGGCGCGCATCGCGGTGAACGCGGCGTGGCCGGGCGTGTCGATGAAGGTGATCTTCTTGCCGCTTTCGGGCGACACCACCTGATAGGCGCCGATATGCTGGGTGATGCCGCCGGCTTCGCCGGAGACCACGTTGGCGTGACGGAGCGCATCGAGCAGCGAGGTCTTGCCGTGGTCGACGTGACCCATCACGGTCACCACAGGCGAACGCGTCTCGGTGTCGGTGGAATCGTCGACCTGGTCGAACAGGCCTTCCTCGACGTCAGACGCGGCAACGCGCTTGACGGTGTGACCGAGCTCTTCGGCGATCAGCTGCGCGGTGTCGGCGTCGATCACGTCGGTGATCTTGTGCATCGCGCCCTGCTTCATCAGCATGCGGATGACGTCGACCGCGCGCTCGGCCATGCGGTTGGCGAGCTCCTGGATCGTGATCGCTTCCGGAATGACCACCTCGCGGATGAGCTTTTCCTTCGGCTCGTTCGAGGCATGGCCCTTCAGGCGCTGGGTGCGGCGGCGGAACGAGGCGATCGAGCGCTCGCGCACCTCGTCGGCGTTGAGCGCGGTGACGACGGTGAGGCGGCCGCGCTCTTTCTGCGGGCCGGGCTTGTGCGTGGTCTTGGGCGGGGGCGCGGGACGCGCGGCGCCGCCGGGACCGCGACGGATCTGGCGCGGCGCCTCGTCCTCATCCGGTTCGGCTGCAACTGCGGGGCCGCGACCTGCCGGTCCACCCGGACGCTGTGCGGTCGTCGTTGCAGGACGCGCCGTCGTTGTTCCCGGGCGGGTCGTCGTGGTTCCGGGCCGGGCCGCGGGGGCGCCGGGCCGCGGCGCAGGCGCGGCCGAT
>NZ_LBKA01000235.1:0-86859 GCF_028128955.1 Bradyrhizobium sp. CCBAU 11386 | reverse complement strand
AGGCGCTGGGGCGTGGCGCGGGCTTTACGGAAGGGGGCCATTCGCGGGCGAAAACCGCCCGCGAATGGGCCCTTATTTCCTTGCTTCTGGCCGAAATCGCGCTATATAGCGCGCCATCTCACACGGAAGCATGGCTCACAAGGCCGTCCGGTGGCAGCCGGGGCGACAACGCTCCGTTTTGCTCACACGCTTCCGGAGGAACCAACCGGAGAATTATAACGATGGCGCTACCCGATTTCACCATGCGTCAGCTCTTGGAAGCTGGCGTGCACTTTGGTCACCAGTCTCACCGCTGGAATCCGAAAATGGCTCCGTTCATTTTCGGCACCCGCAACAACATCCACATCGTCGACCTCGCCCAGACCGTGCCGTTGCTGCACCATGCCCTCCAGGCGGTCAGCGACACGGTGGCCAAGGGCGGCCGCATCCTGTTCGTCGGCACCAAGCGCCAGGCGCAGGACGGCGTCGCGGACGCTGCCAAGCGCTGCGCGCAGTATTTCGTCAATTCGCGCTGGCTCGGCGGCACGCTGACCAACTGGAAGACGATCTCGGCCTCGATCAAGCGCCTGCGTCATCTCGACGACGTGCTCTCGGGCGGCGAAGCCAATTCGTACACGAAGAAGGAGCGCCTGACGCTTCAGCGCGAGCGCGACAAGCTCGACCGCTCGCTCGGCGGCATCAAGGACATGGGCGGTCTGCCCGACCTGATCTTCGTGATCGACACCAACAAGGAAGACATCGCGATCCAGGAGGCCCAGCGCCTCAACATCCCGGTTGCCGCGATCGTCGACACCAATTCGGACCCGAAGGGCATCACCTATGTGGTGCCGGGCAATGACGACGCCGGCCGCGCCATTTCGCTGTACTGCGATCTCATTGCGCGTGCGGCGATCGACGGCATCTCGCGCGCCCAGGGCGATTCGGGCATCGACATCGGTGCTTCGACCCGTCCGCTCGCCGAAGAGCTGCCGGCGGCTTCCTCGAGCGGCTTCCAGGGCCTTGCGGGTCCCCGCGGCACCGCCGACGACCTCAAGAAGCTCCCGGGCGTGTCGGGCGCGATCGAGAAGAAGTTCAACGACCTCGGCATCTTCCACTTCTGGCAGCTGGCCGAGCTCGACCACGACACCGCGCACACGATCGGCGAAGAAGTCGGTCTGCCGAGCCGCGCGGATGCCTGGGTGGCCAAGGCCAAGGCGCTGACCGCGGAAGCGGAATAATCAAAAAGAGCGATGGGTTGGCCGGATAGACTCCGGCCACCATTTCAGTTGACGCGAATTCCTGAGATGGACCGCGGCGGGGCAATTGGATGCCACGCCGCGGCAAACCGGCAGGCACAAAGGATATTCAACGATGGCAACGATCACAGCTGCGATGGTCAAGGACCTGCGCGAGTCGACCGGCGCGGGCATGATGGACTGCAAGGCCGCGCTGACCGAAAACGACGGCAACATGGAAGCGGCACAGGACTGGCTGCGCAAGAAGGGCCTGTCGAAGGCCGCCAAGAAGTCCGGCCGCGTCGCGGCTGAGGGCCTGATCGGCGCGCTCACCAAGGGCACCAAGGGCGTCGTGGTCGAGGTCAACTCCGAGACCGACTTCGTCGCGCGCAACGGCCAGTTCCAGGGTCTGGTCAAGATGATCGCCCAGGTCGCATTCGACGTCGGCGCCGATGTCGAGAAGATCAAGGCCGCCAAGGTCGGTGACGTCACCATCGAAGTCGCGATCAGCGACGCGATCGCGACCATCGGCGAGAACATGACGCTGCGCCGCACAGCTTCGCTCGAAGTGAGCCAGGGCGTGGTGTCGCACTACGTCCACGGTGCGGTCATCGACGGCGCCGGCAAGATGGGCGTGATCGTGGCGCTGGAATCGCCCGGCAAGGCCGACGAGCTTGCCGCGCTCGGCCGCCAGATCGCGATGCATGTCGCCGCCGCCAACCCGCTGGCGCTCGATCCGTCCGGCCTCGATCCGGCGGTCGTCAAGCGCGAGAAGGACGTGCTCGCCGACAAATATCGCCAGCAGGGCAAGCCCGAGAACGTGATCGAGAAGATCGTCGAGTCAGGCCTCAAGACCTATTACAAGGAAGTCTGCCTGCTCGAGCAGGCCTTCATCCACGACACCGGCAAGTCGGTGGCGCAGGCGCTGAAGGAAGCCGAAGGCAAGGTCGGTGGCACTGTGAAGATAGCGGGCTTTGTGCGCTATGCTCTCGGTGAGGGAATCGAGAAGCAGGAAAACGACTTCGCAGCCGAGGTCGCTGCGGCCAGCGGCAAGAAGTAAGCCGGAACGTTCCTTCCGGCGTGCCGCCGGAAGCGGCGCCCGGACAAGGAAAGTGCTCATGACTGATCCGGTCTATCGTCGCGTCGTGATCAAGCTGTCCGGCGAATATCTCGCGGGACAGCAGGGTTTTGGCATCGATCAGCCGACCGTCGACAGGGTTGCGGACGATCTGATCGCCGCCCGCCATCTCGGCACCGAGGTTGCGGTCGTGATCGGCGGCGGCAACATCGTGCGCGGCGTCGAGGTGTCCTCCCGCGGCGTCTCGCGCCCGACCGGCGACACCATGGGCATGCTCGCCACCATGATGAACTGCCTCGCGCTGGAAGCGGCGATCGAGCGCAAGGGCACGCCGGCGCGCACGCTGTCGGCCTTCGTCATGCCCGAGATTTCCGAGCTCTTCACCCGGACTGCGGCGCACAAATACCTCGCCGAGGGCCGGATCGTGCTGCTTGGCGGCGGAACCGGCAATCCATTCTTCACCACCGACACGACCGCGGTGCTGCGCGCTGCCGAGATCGGCGCCCAGGCGGTCCTGAAGGCGACCAATGTCGACGGCGTCTACTCGGCCGACCCGAAGAAGGATCCGACCGCCACGCGGTTCGACCGGCTGACGCATTCGCAGGCGATCGAGGGCGGCTACAAGGTGATGGATGCGACCGCCTTCGCGCTTGCCCGCGAGACGTCGCTGCCTATCATCGTGTTCTCGATCGCGGAGCCGGGTTCGATCGGTGCGATTCTGCGTGGCATCGGCCACGGTACCATCGTCGCCGGCTGACGGCTCATCTGGCGCGCCCTGAAGGGAGGGGCGCGGTGAGGTCGCCGGGATTTTGAAGGAGAAGCTGATGGCCACGGATAATTTCGACCTCAACGAAGTGAAGCGCCGCATGCAGGGCGCCGTCCAGTCCCTCAAGCACGAGCTCGGCGGCTTGCGCACCGGCCGCGCCTCCGCCTCGATGCTCGACCCGGTACAGGTCGAGGCCTATGGCAGCCACATGCCGCTGAACCAGCTCGCCACCGTCAGCGTGCCCGAGCCGCGCCTGATCTCGGTGCAGGTCTGGGACAAGTCGATGGTCAAGGCGGTGGAGAAGGCGATCGTCGATTCCAATCTCGGCCTGTCGCCCGCGACCGAAGGCCAGGTGCTGCGCCTGCGTATCCCCGAGCTCAACGAGGAGCGGCGCAAGGAGCTCGTCAAGGTCGCGCACAAATACGCGGAAGCCGCCAAGGTGGCCGCGCGTCACGTCCGCCGCGACGGCCTCGACGTTCTGAAGAAGCTCGAGAAGAATCACGAGATGTCGGAGGACGATCAGAAGCGTCATGCCGACGAGGTGCAGAAGGCGACCGACGGCACGATCGCCGAGATCGACCAGCTGCTGGCCGCCAAGGAAAAAGAAATCCTCACCGTCTGAGGCTGCCGTCATGTCCAACGCCGCCGCGCCCGCAACGGAAGGACCCGACCGGTCCGAGGCGCCTGCGCATGTCGCCATCATCATGGATGGCAACGGGCGCTGGGCGGCCGCGCGCGGTTTGCCGCGGGCTGAAGGTCATCGTCGCGGCGTGGAGGCCTTGCGCCGCGTGGTGCGCGCCTCGCACGAGCTCGGCATCCGCTATCTCACCATCTTCTCGTTCAGCTCGGAGAACTGGTCGCGCCCGGCGAGCGAGATCGGCGATCTGTTCGGCCTGCTCAGGCGCTTCATCCGCAACGATCTCGCGAGCCTGCATCGCGACGGCGTCAAGGTGCGCATCATCGGCGAGCGCGAAGGGCTCGAGAGCGACATCTGCGCGCTGTTGAACGAGGCCGAGGAACTGACGCGCGACAATACGCGCCTGACGCTCGTCGTCGCCTTCAACTACGGCTCGCGGCAGGAGATCGCGAAGGCGGCGCAGAAGCTCGCGCGCGAGGTCGCGGAAGGCAGGCGCGATCCTGCCACGATCGACGCCGAGACGCTTGGCGCGCATCTCGATGCGCCCGATATTCCAGATCCCGATCTCATCATCCGCACCAGCGGCGAGCAGCGCTTGTCCAACTTCCTGATGTGGCAGGCCGCCTATAGCGAGCTCGTCTTCGTGCCGATCCACTGGCCCGATTTCGACAAGGCGGCGCTGGAAGGCGCGATCGCCGAATTTGCCAGGCGCGAGCGCCGTTTCGGCGGCCTGGTTGCGAAAACCGCCTCGTGAGCGAACCCGAGACCGCACCGGCTGGCTCGAAGCCTGCCCCGAGCAATCTCGTGATGCGGGTCCTCGCAGCGCTGGTGCTGGCACCGCTTGCCATCGCGCTCGCTTATGCCGGCGGCTGGCTGTGGGCGCTCCTCGTCACCCTGGTGTCGATCGGGCTGTTCGCGGAATGGCTGATGGTGGTGGGCGCGGGGTCCGTTGCGCTGACCGCGTCTGGAACGATCGTCCTGGCCATCATGGGCTTCTGCGTCGCCTTCGGCGCGCTCAAGACCGCCGTCGTCACCGGCCTCGTTGGCGGCGCCATCGTGACGCTGATCGCGCGAAGCAAGTTCGTCTGGGCCGCCTCCGGGTTCGCCTATGCATCGGCGGCGCTGCTGGCCTCGATCCTGGTGCGGCAGGATCTCGTGAACGGCTTTGCCGCGCTGATGTTCGTGCTGCTCGTGGTGTGGGTGACCGATATCGGCGGCTATTTCGCCGGCCGCGGCATTGGCGGACCGAAGCTGTGGCCGCGCGTGAGCCCGAAGAAGACCTGGGCCGGCGCGCTCGGCGGCTTTGCCGCCAGCCTTGCGGTTGCCGCGGGCTTTGCGGCTTGCGGGCTCGGGAAGGCGGTTCCATTGCTGCTCGTCAGCGCCGTCCTGTCGGTGGTCTCGCAACTCGGCGATCTCTTCGAATCCGCAGTGAAGCGGCGCTTCGGTGTCAAGGATTCCAGTCACTTAATTCCTGGCCATGGCGGTTTACTGGATCGTCTGGACGGCTTTGTCGCCGCCATCCTGGCGGCATGGATTATCGGCTTTCTCCGCCATGGTGTGCATAGCGCCGGAAGCGGTCTTGTGGTTTGGTGAGGATATGAGCGCGGTCCCATTGCGTAATAACAAGGCTGCGGCGTCTGCCGTCCGCAGCGTCACGGTTCTCGGTGCCACCGGCTCGATCGGCGACAGCACGATGGATCTGCTGCGCGCCTCTCCCGAGCGCTATCGCGTCGAGGCACTGACGGCGAACGGCAATGTCGAAGCGCTGGCAAAGCTCGCGAAGGAGTTTTCCGCACGCTTCGTGGCGATCGCCGACACCTCCAAGCTCGCCGAGCTCAAGGCCGCGTTGGCGGGTACGAGCACCGAATGCGGCGCCGGCGAAAGCGCGGTGATCGAAGCCGGTGCGCGTCCGGCTGATTGGGTGATGGCCGCCGTGAGCGGCGCCGCCGGACTGAAGCCGGCGCTCGCCGCGGTCGATCGCGGCGCACATGTCGCGCTCGCCAACAAGGAATGTCTCGTCTGCGCCGGCGATTTCTTCATGCAGCGCGCGGCGAAAGCCGGCGCCTGCATCCTGCCAGCCGATTCCGAGCACAATGCGCTGTTCCAGGCGCTCGGCTCAGGCAATCGCGACGAACTGGTCCGTGTCATCATCACGGCGTCCGGCGGTCCGTTCCGGACCTGGAAGTCTGCCGACATCGAGCAGGCGACACTCGCCCAGGCGCTGAAGCATCCGAACTGGAGCATGGGCCAGAAGATCACGATCGATTCCGCCTCGATGATGAACAAGGGGCTCGAGGTGATCGAGGCCTCCTATCTGTTCGCGCTCTCGCCCGACGAGATCGACGTTCTCGTTCATCCGCAGTCGATCATCCACGGCATGGTCGAGTTCTCCGACCGTTCGGTCGTGGCCCAGCTCGGCTCTCCCGACATGCGCACGCCGATCGCCCATTGCCTCGGCTGGCCCGACCGCATCAAGGGACCGGCGGCCAAGCTCGATCTGGCCAAGATCGGCCAGCTGACCTTCGAGGCGCCCGATTTCGAGCGGTTCCCCGGACTACGGCTGGCTTACGATTCGCTCCGGACCGGGAAGGGGGCGACCACGGTGTACAATGCCGCCAACGAGGTCGCGGTCGCCGCCTTCATCGCCGGCAAGATCCGGTTCGGCGCGATCGCCCGGCTGGTCGAGGCGACGCTGGAGGACTGGATCCGGGGCGGGAACCAGACGCCCCTGACGTCCGCCGACGATGCAATCTCCGTTGACCATGTTGCTCGAAATAGAGCTGCCGCCCTATTGCCTCAAATTGCCTTAAAGGCATCCTAGATGGTTCGGGGCCAGGGCCTTGCGGCGCTGGATGAGGGAATTCGATGATCGACTTTTTCGTCCATAGTTTCAATACGTTGAGCCATGGGCTCCTCGGCTACGCAATTCCCTTCCTGTTCGTCCTGACCATCGTCGTGTTCTTCCATGAACTCGGCCATTTTCTGGTCGCGCGCTGGGCGGGCGTTCGGGTGTTAACCTTTTCGCTCGGCTTCGGGCCTGAGCTGGTCGGTTTCAACGACCGCCATGGCACCCGCTGGAAGATTTCGGCGATCCCGCTCGGCGGTTACGTCAAGTTCTTCGGGGACGAGAGCGAGGCCTCGACCCCGTCGGCCGAGACCCTCGCGGCCATGACGGCCGAGGAGCGCGCCGGCAGCTTCCACCATAAGAAGGTCGGCCCGCGCGCCGCCATCGTCGCGGCCGGACCGATCGCCAATTTCATTCTGGGGGCGCTGATCTTCGCCGGCATGGCCCTGTATTACGGCAAGCCGAGCACGATCGCGCGCGTCGACGGCGTCGTCGCCGATGGCGCGGCGGCTGCGGCCGGCTTCAAGATCGGGGACGTCGTCGTCCAGATCGATGGCAAGCCGATCGAGAGCTTTGCCGACATGCAGCGAATCGTGGCGATGAATGCCGGTTCGGCGCTTGCCTTCCAGGTGAAGCGTGACGGCGCAATCGTGTCGCTGACCGCGACGCCGGCGCTGCTCGAGCGCAAGGATCCGTTCGGCAACAGCCACCGCCTCGGCGTGCTGGGCGTCGAGCACAAGTCCCAGGCCGGTGAGGCCTCGACCGCGCCGGTCGGTGTCGGCGAGGCGCTCAAGATCGGAGTCGAGCAGGTCTGGTTCATCATCACCAGCACCTTCAAGTTCCTGGGCTCGCTGTTTGTCGGAAACGGCAATCCCAACGAGGTCAGTGGCGTCCTCGGAATCGCGAAGATGTCGGGGCAGGCGGCCAGCGCCGGGTTCCAGTTCGTGATCAATCTCTGCGCGGTGCTGTCGGTGTCGATCGGCCTTCTGAACTTGTTCCCGATCCCGCTGCTGGATGGCGGTCACCTTATGTTCTACGCGGCGGAGGTGGTCCGCGGCCGGCCCCTGTCCGAGCGGACGCAGGAGATGGGGTTCCGAATCGGGCTTGGTTTGGTGCTGATGTTGATGGTGTTTGCGACCTACAACGACATCCTGCGGATGGCGGCTTCTTGATAGGGGCTTTTTTGAGGCGTTGCTGTTGAGCAACGTCTTGGAATGAAATTGAAATTGCGGCGCGCTCGGCCGTTTGCGGCGTCGGTGAAATTGGCTACAAGCGGCTCTGAACTTGGGGAATCTCCGGACCGGCGTTGGGGTTGGGTCTGGCACGGAATGATAAGGGCGCGTTGCGCAATGAAGTTTGGACTGCGACTCCGGGGGGGCTTGCTTGCCACCCTGATCATGTTCGGCGCGCCGGTGGTTGCCCCGATTGGGGCAGCTTTTGTGTCATCGTCTGCGCTTGCGCAGACCGTCCAGTCGATTTCCGTCGAGGGAAATCGCCGTGTCGAGGTGGAGACGATCCGCTCCTATTTCAAGCCGGGTCCGGGCGGTCGCCTGGATCAGGGCGCCATCGACGACGGCCTCAAGGCGCTGATCGAGACCGGCCTGTTCCAGGACGTGAAGATCAACCGCGGCGCCGGTGGCCAGATCATCGTCTCCGTGGTGGAAAACCCGGTGATCGGTCGCATCGCCTTCGAGGGCAACAAGAAGATCAAGGACGAGCAGCTCACCGCTGAGGTCCAGTCCAAGGCGCGCGGCACCTTCTCCCGCGCCATGGTGCAGTCCGACACGCTGCGAATCGCCGAAATCTACCGCCGCTCCGGCCGCTACGACGTCCGCGTCACGCCCGAGGTCATCGAGCAGCCGAACAACCGCGTCGATCTCATCTTCACGATCGAGGAGGGCGCCAAGACCGGCGTCAAGTCGATCGATTTCGTCGGCAACGTCGCGTTCTCGTCCTACCGCCTGCGGGACGTCATCAAGACGCGCGAATCGAACCTGCTGAGCTTCCTTGGCAGCGGCGACATCTACGATCCCGACCGCGTCGAGGCCGACCGCGATCTGATCCGCCGCTTCTACCTCAAGAATGGCTTCGCCGACGTCCAGGTCGTGGCCGCGCTCACCGAATACGATCCGGAGAAGAAGGGCTTCAACGTCACCTTCAAGATCGAGGAAGGGTCCCAATACCGCGTCGGTGCGCTCGACTTCCGTTCCAGCATCCCGAACTTCGACCCGAGCTCGATGCGCGCCTATTCGCGCGTCAATGTCGGCTCGCTCTACAACGTCGAAGCGGTCGAGAAGTCGGTCGAGGAGATGCAGATCGAGGCCTCGCGCCGCGGCTATGCCTTCGCCGTGGTCCGTCCCGGCGGCGACCGCAATTTCGAGGCGCATACCGTCTCCGTCGTGTTCAACATCGACGAGGGCCCGCGCACCTATATCGAGCGCATCAACCTGCGCGGCAACACCCGCACGCGCGACTACGTGATCCGTCGCGAGTTCGACATCTCCGAGGGTGATGCCTACAACCGCGCACTGGTCGATCGTGCCGAGCGGCGCCTGAAGAACCTCGACTATTTCAAGACCGTGAAGATCACGACGGAGCCCGGCTCGTCCAGCGACCGCGTTATTCTGGTCGTCGACATGGAAGAAAAATCGACCGGCGACTTCTCGGTCTCGGGCGGTTACTCCACGACCGACGGCGCGCTCGCCGAAGTCTCGATCTCTGAACGCAACCTGCTCGGCCGCGGTCTGTTCGCCAAGGCGTCGGTGACCTATGGCCAGTACGCGCGCGGCTATTCGCTGTCGTTCGTCGAACCGTACCTGCTCGACTACCGCGTCGCGCTCGGCCTCGACCTCTATCAGCGCCAGCAGCTGTCCAACAGCTACATCTCCTACGGCACCAAGACGCTCGGCTTCTCGCCGCGTCTCGGCTTCTCCTTGCGCGAAGATCTGTCGCTCCAGCTGCGCTATTCGATCTATCGGCAGGAAATCACGCTGCCGTCCTACCTAGCGAACTGTAACAACGATCCGACTTCGGCGGCCTTCAACCCGAGCCCGGCCTATGCGGCCGCCAACGGCATCAGCCTTGCCTCGACCAACGGCCTCGGCTGCTACAACGACGGCGAAGCCTCGCTGCCGGTGCGCAAGGAGCTTGCCAACGGCAAGACCCTGACCTCGGCGCTCGGCTATACGCTGACCTACAACACGCTCGACAACAACAAGAACCCCACCGACGGCCTGCTCATCGACTTCCGGCAGGATTTCGCCGGCGTCGGCGGCGACGTCAGCTATTTGAAGACCGCGGCGGACGGAAAGTACTACGCCCCGCTGGTGTCTGATATCGTCGGTCTCGTCCATCTCCAGGGCGGCGTCCTGACCAAGATGGGCAAAGATCTGCGAATGCTCGACCAGTTCCAGATGGGCCCGAACCTCGTCCGCGGCTTCTCTCCGAACGGCATCGGCCCGCGCGATCTGAATCCTTTCGGTACGCAGGACGCGCTCGGCGGCACCAAGTACTGGGGCGCTTCGTTCGAATTGCAGATGCCGTTCTGGTTCCTGCCGAAGGAAGTGGGTCTGAAGGGCGCGGTCTATGCCGATGCCGGCGGCCTGTATGACTACAAGGGACCGACGAGCTGGACGTTGACCAACGAAGTGAACGCGCCTGGCTGTATTCCGTCGACCGTCAATCCGTCGTCGACGGGCACCTGTACCGGCCTCGTCTACGACGACAGCAAGGTGATCCGCTCGTCGGTCGGTGTCGGCCTGATCTGGCAGTCGCCGTTCGGTCCGCTGCGCTTCGACTACGCCGTGCCGCTCAGCAAGGGCAAGTATGACCGCACGCAGGAGTTCCGGTTCGGCGGCGGCACCTCGTTCTAATTCGATCAGCAGGGCATGATCCGGCCCCCTTGGGTTTCCCTTGGGGCCGGTCTCCAATAAGATCGTGCTCAATCCGGGAGATAAGGCATGATGCGGCTTGGCCGCTTCATGCCGAAGCCGGACCGCGACGGGGTGGAATGGCGCAGCCGACCTTCTTCACAAAGCCGCCTGCGACGGCGCTGGTCGATATTGCCACGCTGACAAAGGCGCTGCTGGTCGACCCCTCCAGGGGCGATCACGTCATCACGGGCCTGGCTTCGCTCGACGAAGCCGGCCCGATGCATCTGGCGTTCTTCGACAACCTCAAATATGCCGATCAGCTCAAGGCGACCAGAGCGGGCGCCTGCCTGGTCAGCCCGCGCTTCGAGGCCCAGGTGCCCGCGCATGTGGCCGTGCTGCGGGCGGCGCAGCCGTTCCGCGCCTTCGTCAGGATCGCGCGGGAATGGCACGGCGACGCGCTGAGGCCACAATCCTGGGTCGGCAATGACGGCATCGCGCCGTCGGCCATCATCGATCCCACGGCGCGCCTCGAGGACGGTGTGGTCGTCGACCCGCTGGCGGTCATCGGTGCGGATGTCGAGATCGGCAGCGGCACGGTGGTCGGCGTCGGCGCCGTGATCGGCCCCGGCGTCAAGATCGGCCGGGACTGCAATGTCGGCGCCCGCACCGCCATCCAGTGCGCGCTGATCGGCAACAACGTGCTGATCCACCCGGGCTGCTCGATCGGCCAGGACGGCTACGGCTTCATCTTCTTCGGCCCCGAGGGGCACCTGAAGGTGCCGCAGACCGGGCGCGTGCTGATCCAGAACAATGTGGAGGTCGGCGCCGGCACCACCATCGATCGCGGCTCCCTGCGCGACACCGTGATCGGCGAGGGCACCAAAATCGACAACCAGGTCCAGATCGGCCACAATGTGACGATCGGCCGGAATTGCCTGCTGGCGGCCCAGATCGGGCTGGCCGGCAGTCTGACCATCGGCGACAACGTGGCGCTGGGAGCAAAGGTTGGCATCAACAATCACCTCAAGATCGGCGACGGGGCCCAGGTCACCGCGATGAGCGGCGTCAAGGACGACATCCCGCCGAACGGACGCTGGGGTGGTTTCTTTGCCAAGCCGACCAAGCAGTGGTTCAAGGAGATCATCGCGGTGGAGCGCCTGGTACGCGACAGCAAGGCCGATCCGAAGGACGAGGGACGGGAATGACGGAGGAATCACCTGTTAGGTTCGAGCTGGTGGACATCAACGCGATCCTCCAGACGCTGCCGCACCGCTTTCCGATGCTGCTGATCGACCGCGTGATCAACATCCGCGCCGATTACAGCGGCATCGGCATCAAGAACGTCACCTTCAACGAGCCGGCCTTCCAGGGACATTTCCCCGAGCGCCCGGTCTATCCCGGCGTGATGATGATCGAGGCGATGGCGCAGACGGCGGGCGTGATCGGCATCAAGTCGGTCGAGGGCACCGAGAAACCGCGCGCGGTCTATTTCCTCACGATCGACAAGTGCAAGTTCCGCAAGCCCGTGCTGCCCGGCGATACCATCGAGTATCACATGCGCTCGCTCGGCCGCCGCAAGACCATGTGGTGGTTTCACGGCGACGCCAAGGTCAACGGCCAGGTCGTCGCGGAAGCCGACGTCGGCGCCATGCTGACGGACTGAGCGGCTTACGGCCCGCACGGCGGGCTCACGCGCCGCAATCGTAGCGGCTGCCCGCTGCCTCGCGTCTGATATTCCGGTTGAAGAACTGGCCCATGGACGGCGCGCCCAGGAGGCCGTCGACCGTATCGGGATCCACGCCGCAATAGCGATCATACGCGCCGTTGATCGCGACGATCAGATCCTGTTGTGCGCGGTCGTAGCAGACGCGCTGGAGCACCGTGCTGCGGGTGATGTCGCGGCATTCGAATGTCGCGAGGTCGATGGGGCGGTGTCCGCCGGTCTCCACCGTCTCGGAGACGACCGGTGCGGTCGCCAGCTGTGCGAGCAGCATTGCCAGGGCCCTGACCACGATACCTGAAGCTCCGCATGAACGTGTTGATGGGTCGCGAAGGCCGCCTCATCCGGCACGTGAAACACGCCGAGATGATACGTCACTGGACAGATCGGGCATAGTCGGGCTAACCAGCGGAAAACCGAGCGACTTCAACACATAACCAGACCTTCTTGACGAGTTAGATTGCTTGATGAGCAAGATTGATCCCACCGCACGGGTCGAGGACGGCGCCGTGATCGGCGAGGGTACCGAGATCGGTCCCTACTGCATCATCGGCCCCAATGCCGTGATCGGCGCGAACTGCAAGCTGATCGGACATGTGCATGTCACGGCGCAGACCACCATCGGCGATGATTGCACCATCTATCCCTTTGCCTCGCTCGGCACGCCACCGCAGTCGCTCAGCTACCGTGGCGAGCTGACGAAGCTCAAGATCGGCTCGGGCTGCACTATCCGCGAATCCGTGACCATGAATGCCGGCACCGTCGCCGGCGGCGGCATCACCACGGTCGGCGATCGCGGCTATTTCATGAATTGCAGCCATGTCGGCCATGACTGCCATGTCGGCAATGACGTGATCTTCGCGACCTCGGCGACGCTCGGCGGTCACTGCGAGATCGGCGACTTCGTCTTCATCGGCGGCCTGTCCGCGGTGCACCAGTTCACGCGCATCGGGCCGCAGGTCATGGTGGGCGGTGTGTGTGGCGTACGCGACGACATCATTCCGTTCGGGCTGGTCAATGGCCAGTATGCCGTGCTTGAGGGCCTCAACCTGATCGGCATGAAGCGGCGCAAGTTCACCAAGCAGCGGCTTGCGACCGTGCGCGCGTTCTACCAGAAACTCTTCCACGGCCCCGGCACCTTTGCCGAGCGGCTCGAAGCGTCCAGGCCGCTCGCCGGCGAGGATCCGGCGATTGCCGAGATCCTCGGCTTCATCGGCAAGGGCAAGCGTCCGCTCTGTCTTCCCGCCATTGCGAAGTGAACCTGCGATGGCCGCGGACATGACATCGGCGGCGGCAGGGATTTCATCGCCGGTCGGCGTGGTCGCAGGCGGCGGCGCCATGCCGTTTGCGGTCGCCGACTCGCTCGCCGCGCGCGGCATCGCGCCGGTGCTGTTTCCGCTGCGCGGCGCCTGCGATCCGGTGCAGGTGGAGAAATTCCGCCACCGCTGGATCTCGGTCGGCCAGCTCGGGCGCGCGATGCGGCTGTTCCGCGAGGAAGGCTGCCGCGACCTGATCTTCATCGGCACCCTGGTGCGGCCTTCGCTCTCGGAGATCCGGTTCGACTTCACGACGTTGCGGCTGCTCGGCAATGTCATCCGCGCCTTTCGCGGCGGCGACGATCATCTGTTGTCCGGCGTCGGGCGCATTCTCGAACAAGGCGGTTTTCGCATGGTCGGGATCAAGGACGTTGCGCCCGACCTCTTGATGCCCGAGGGCTGCATCAGCCGCGCCTGGCCGAGTGACACCAGCAAGACCGACATCGAGCGCGGCCGCGCGGTCCTGACCGCGCTCGGGCTGTTCGACATCGGCCAGGCTGTCGTGGTGATCGACGGCCATGTGGTGGCGGTCGAGGATATCGAGGGCACCGACGCGCTGCTCGCGCGCGTCGCGCGGCTGCGCGAGGAGGGCCGCATTCGCGCGGCGACGGGCCGCGGCGTGCTGGTGAAGGCCCCAAAGAGCAGCCAGGATCTGCGTTTCGACCTGCCGACGATTGGCCCGCGTACCATCGAGGGCGTCGCCGGAGCCGGCCTTGCCGGCATCGCCGTGATCGCCGGCAACACCATCGCCGCCGAGCCGCAGGCGATGATCGCGCTCGCCGACGCCAAGTACCTCTTCATCATCGGCCTGCCGGCGTGATGCAGGGGCGCGATCCCAAGCGGAAGATCTTCCTGATCGCCACGGAGGAATCCGGCGACCGGCTCGGCAGCGCCTTGATGAAGGTGCTGCGCCAGCGCCTCGGCGACGGCGTGCAGTTCGAGGGCGTCGGCGGCCGCACCATGGCGCGCGAGGGGCTCGAGACCCTGTTTCCGATCGAGGAGCTGTCGATCGTCGGTTTCGCCGCGGTGGTGCAGCAATTGCCGAAGATCCTGCGCTTGATCCGCGAGACCGCGGACGCCGTGCTGGAGGCTGCGCCCGATGCGCTCGTCATCATCGACAGCCCGGATTTCACCCATCGCGTCGCCCGGCGCGTGCGAGCGCGCAATCCTGCGATTCCGATCGTCGACTACGTCTCGCCGCAGCTCTGGGCCTGGCGGCCGGGACGGGCGCGGACCATGCTCGGCTATGTCGATCATGTCCTCGGCCTGTTGCCGTTCGAGCCGGAGGAATACCGCAAGCTCGGCGGGCCGCCATGCAGCTATGTCGGCCATCCCCTGATCGAGCAATTGGGCTCGCTGCGGCCGAATGCGGAGGAGCAGAAGCGCCGCGACGGCGAACCGCCGGTGCTGCTGGTGCTGCCCGGCAGCCGCCGTAGCGAGATCCGGCATCATATCGAGGTGTTCGGCGCGGCGCTCGGCCGGTTGCAGGCGGAGGGGCGCGCGTTCGAGCTGATGCTGCCGACCATGCCGCATCTCGAAGCCACCGTCCGCGAAGCCATCGCGAGCTGGCCGGTCAAGCCCCAGATCGTGATCGGCGAGGCCGAGAGGCGCACCGCCTTCCGGATCGCGCACGCTGCGCTGGCGAAGTCCGGCACGGTCACGCTGGAGCTGGCGCTGTCGGGCATTCCGATGGTGACGGCCTATCGCGTCGGCGCCATCGAGGCCTTCATCCTGCGCCGTGCGATCCGCGTCTCCTCGGTGATCCTTGCCAATCTCGTGATCGGTGAGGACGTCATCCCGGAGTTTTTGCAGGAAGACTGCACGCCGGAGAAACTCGCACCGGCGCTCGCCGACGTGCTGACGGAGACGCCGCTGCGCGAGCGGCAAGTCGAAGCCTTCGCCCGGCTCGACACCACCATGTCGACCGGCAACAAGTCGCCGAGCGTGCTCGCCGCCGACGTCGTGCTCGCGACGATGCGGAAGGGGCGGCGGTAGACGACGGTCTTGTAGGGTGGGCAAAGTAAAAGCGTGCCCACCATGCCTTTCTCGGTGGCGCAGAGATGGTGGGCACGCTGCGCTTTGCCCACCCTACGATACTCTTCCGGATCACGCTCTAACCCAAGCCGCCGTCGACCTGAAAACACTGGCGCGTGATGCGCTGGCTTGCATCGGAGGCGAGGTACAGCGCCATGTTGGCGATGTCGTCGGGCGTAACTGCATCCGGAATGGCCTGACGCGTGCGAATTTCGGCGATGGTCTGCTCGTCGGGATACCACAGCCGGCGCTGGCGTTCGGTGATCACCATCCCGGGCGCAATGGCGTTGACGCGGATGCGGTCGGGACCGACCAGCCGCGCCAGCGAGTTGGTGAAGCCGACGATCGCCGCCTTTGCCGCAGCGTAGACCGGCAGCGCCGGCGCGCCGCGTATCCAGGCGATCGACGACATGTTGATGATCGAGCCGCCGCCGCGCGCCTGCATCTGCGGCACCACGGCTTGTGCGGCGAAGAAGACGTGCTTGAGGTTGACGCCGATCATCCAGTCGAACTCGGATGGCGTTACCTCGGCCAGCACCTGCCGCTGGTCGTTGGCGGCATTGTTGACGAGGACCGCGGCATTGCCAAGCGACCGGTGGACCTGCCCGATCGCGTCCCGCATGGCGTCGATGTCCAGGAGATCGCAGGGCACGAACAATGGTGCGGTGCCGGACGCGGCCGCCACCTCCGCGGCCAGCGACCCGCCGGCCGCTTCGTCGATATCGAGAAACGCGACGCGGGCGCCTTGGGCCGCGAAGGCTCGCACGAAGGCGGCGCCGATGCCGCTGGCGCCACCGGTGATCAGCACCACGCGGTCCGCGAGGCCGGCATAGCTCGTCTGGGTCATGCGATCAGTCGCTCCGTCTCGGGGTCGAACAGGCAGATGCGGCGGGTGTCGAGCGCGAAGGGGGCAGGGGCGCCCGGCGCGGGGCGGACGTCCGGCGAGAGGCGCGCCTGTGCGGGCTCGCCGCCAAGCCGCAACAGGACGATGGTTTCGGCGCCGGTCGGCTCGATCATCTCGACCGGTGCCGTCACGAGAACCGGCGCATTGCCCGAGAAGACGCGGCCGCCCTCGGCGATGCATTCCGGCCTGATCCCGAACACGACCTCGCGGCCGACAAAGGGCGCCGCAGCGTCATATCCCTGGAGGCGCAGACGAACCTCGTCCGGTCGCCCCGCGCCGATCACGACCACCGGCCCGTCGCCGTCGGCCTCGAGCCGTGCAGGCATCGTGTTCATGGGCGGTGAGCCCATGAAGCGGGCGACGAACAGATTGGCGGGATAACGGTACACGGTGTCAGGGTCGGCAAACTGCTGCACGCTGCCCTGATGCATCACCGCGATCCGGGTCGCCATCGTCATTGCTTCGATCTGGTCGTGGGTGACGTAGACGATGGTGGCGCCGATGCGCTGGTGCAGGCGCTTGATCTCCATTCGCATCTCGACGCGCAGCTTGGCATCGAGATTGGAGAGCGGCTCGTCGAACAGGAAGAGCAGGGGATCGCGCACCAGCGCCCGGCCCATCGCCACGCGCTGGCGCTGGCCGCCGGACAGTTGCGACGGCTTGCGGCCGAGCAGCGGCTCGATCTGGAGCAGCCGGGCCACGTTCGTCAGCGCCTTCTCCTGCTCCGCCTTCGGTACGTGGCGGCATTCCATGCCGAAGGTGATGTTCTGGCGCACCGTCATCGAGGGATAGAGCGCGTAGGACTGGAACACCATGGCGATGTCGCGGTCCTTTGGCGGGACGTCGTTGACGACGCGCCCGCCGATCTCGATCGTTCCCGCGCTCGCACGGTCGAGCCCGGCGACGATGTTGAGCAGCGTGGACTTGCCGCAGCCGGACGGTCCGACCAGCACGGTGAACTCGCCGCTCTCGATATCGAGATCGATCCCTTTCAGCACTTCCAGGTTGGCGTAGCGCTTGGACAGGGCGCGAATGCTTAGTGCTGCCATGACAAATCCATCATTTCACAGCCCCGGCGGTAAGGCCGCGTACGAAATACCTGCCGCCGAACAGATAGATCAACAAGGTGGGCAGGGCTGCGATGATCACCGCGGCGCTCTGCACGCCATGCTGCGGGATATCGGCGATTGCGGCGGAGAGCGCGATCAGAGCGGCCGTGACGGGCTGCTGCTGGCCGGTCGTGAAGGTCACGCCGTAGAGGAACTCGTTCCAGATATGCGTGAACTGCCAGATCACGGTGACGATCAGGATGGGCGCCGAGAGCGGCAGAATGATGCGCCAGAAGATACGAAAGAACCCGGCGCCATCGATGCGCGCGGCCCTGATCAATTCATGGGGAATGGCGACATAGTAGTTCCGGCAGAACAGCGTGGTGAAGGAGAGCCCCTGGATCGTGTGAATCAGCACGAGACCGGTCAGCGTGTTGATGAGGCCGGTGTCTCGCAGCACGATGGTCCAGGGAAGCAGGCGCATCTGCTGGGGCAGGAAGAGGCCAAGGGTCACGATGCCGTAGATCCAGTTGTCGCCGCGAAAGCGCCAGAGCGACACGGCGTAACCGGCGATCGCACCCAGCATGGTCGAGAAAATCGTCGCTGGGATCGTGACGAGCGCGGAGTTCAGCACGTAGGGCCGGATGCCGGCGCAGGTCTCGGCGACGCAGAAACCGCTCCAGGCAGTCAGATAGTTGCTCCAGGCCCATTGTTTCGGCCAGCCGATCATCGAGGCCTGGGCGATCTCCTCGTTCGTGCGGAGCGAGTTCAGCACCACAACAGCCAGTGGCGCGAGATAGGCAGCCGCCATCAATGAAACGATGAGATAGATCAGAATCCGGCCCGGCGCGAAGGTTCGGTCACGCATGGGTCGCCCGCCGTCGCTGGGCATAACGCCACGCTGCATAGGGCAGCAGCACCGCGAGAAGAATGAGCAGCATGAGCACCGCCGCCGCCGCACCCCGGCCGAGTTGGCCGCGCTGGAACATGAGATCGTAGACGACAAGGGCCGGCAGCTGGGTCGCAATTCCGGGCCCGCCATTGGTGAGCGCGCGGACGAGGTCGAAGGCCGAGATCGCGAACTGCAATTGGACGACGACGACGGTGATGGTGATCGGCCAGAGCGTCGGCAGGATGACGCGCCAATAGGTCCGGATCGGTCCAGCGCCGTCGATCTGCGCGGCCTTGATGATGTCGGCGTCGACGGAGCGAAGGCCGGCCAGGAAGAGCGCCATGGCGAAGCCCGAGGATTGCCAGATCGCAGCGATCACAATCGTCCAGATCGCCATGTCGCGGTCGACCAGCCAGTCGAACCGGAAGGAGGTCCAGCCGAGATCGTGGACGAGCTTCTGGATCCCGATGCCGGGATTGAGCAGCCAGCTCCAGACCGTGCCGGTGACGACGAACGACACCGCCAGGGGGTACAGGAAGATGGATCGCAGCACGTTCTCGCCGCGAATGCGCTGATCGAGCAGGATCGCCAGCATGAGGCCGGTGATCAAACTCAGCAGCACGAAAGCGCTGCCAAACAGCAGCAGATTGTCGAAGGCAATCTGCCAGTTTCGCGACGACATGACTGCCGTGTAGTTACGTAGACCCACCCAACCCGAGACCGGGACAAGAGTGGAGGGCGTGAACGAAATCCAGATCGTCCAAAGCGAAAACGAAATGAGATGCGCGGCCGACAATAGCAGTGGCACCCAGATCATCAGATACTCTGGCAGCCGGCCGACCGCGCCTGATATCGCCCGCCGGCCGGGCCGCGCTTCTGTGGAGACGGCGTCGGTCAACGCGAACCCTCGACGGCCTCGGCGAGGCGGGTGACCGCCTGCTCCGGCGTAATCGTCTTGTTCTTGGCGTATTCGGTGAGCACGTCGATTATCGCGGCGGTCAGGCCGTTTTCCTGCGCCATGTTGTGCGCGAGGCTCAGGACGGCCTGATTATTGGAGACGGCGTCTTTCAGAGCTGCAGCAGTCCGCCGTTGACCGTCCGACCAGCCTTCACCTGAAAGATCGACATCGGTGCGCACGGGGATCGATCCCGTGATCTGCGAATACATGGTCTGGATCGCCGGATCCATGACGAGCTGGGCCATCAGCATCTGACCGGCCTGCAGGTCGGGCTCCTTGCGTTGCCAGAATATGAAGGCATCGGCATTCAGCAGGAAGACCGGCTTGCCATTGTCGCTGGGGCCCGGCGCGATCATGAAGTCGTCGAACTTGAAACCGGCGTTGCGCAACACGCCCTGCGCCCACCCGCCCATGATCATCATGCCCATGTCGCCGTCGATGAAGCGCTTCAGGTTGGTGGCATAGGGTTGGGCGCCGACATTGGGGTCCATCCATTGGGTGATCTTGCGCATCTGTGCAAAGGCGGCCTTGATCTCGGGACCCTCCAGGGCCTTCTTGTCGAGATTCATGATGGCTGCGCGGTATGCGGCGGGACTGATGCCCGCCAGAGAGGCCTCGAATTTCTGCCCATCGTCGGGCCGGGTGCCGCCGTTGGCGATGGGATAGGTGACGCCGCCAGCCTTCATCTTCTCGGCGAGATCGTTGAAGTCAGCCCAGGTGACGGGGATCTTGTCGGCCTTGGCTTTGTCCATCGCACGTTTGGAGAGAAACAGCATGTTGGTGCTGTAGATCTGCAACGGCAGTGCAATCCATTTGCCCCCCGGCTTATGCAATCGGGCAAGGTCCGGAGCGACTACCTTTTCGTAGCCGGCGGCAGCAACGAGGGCGTCGAGATCGACGGTCGGGGCAATCTTCGACCAGGCCGCAATCTCGGGGCCCTTGAGCTGCGAGCAGGCCGGCGGATCGCCGGCAATGATCTGAGCGCGCAGCTTGTTCATCATCTCGGTGGTGAACCCGGGGACGGGCGAGTGTTGCCAGACCCCGCCTTTCTCCTCGAATTTCTTGCCGAGCGCCGTGATGGCCGCCCCGTCGCTGCCGGCGGACCATTGCGAGATCGCGGTCAGGCGCGGCTTGACTGCGCCTTGGGCGCGGGCAAATGCCGGCAGCGCGAGCGCGGCAGCAGTTCCAGCGAGCAGACGGCGCCTTGTTGTTGTGATCGGCATGGCAAGTTCCTCCCGGTGTGAACTTTTTTGCGCGAGAGCCGCGCAGCTTCAGGGCATCTCAGGCGGCCTCCGTCGATGCGGCGGGCATACCGCCGCGGCAAGCGAGGCAGAAAGCAGCGAACGCCAGCGCGGCCCGCGGATCATTGCCGTTCGACGGCGGCACGAAAGCGAGCGAGACCTGCGCATGCTGCGGGCCGCCGAGCAGGCTGGCGTCGATGCCGTCGACCAGCGCCTTCCGATCATCCTCCGCAAGCAGCGACGGCCAGCCGCTGATTGCAACGCCGCGACATGGCTTGACGTTCAGCGTGTTGCCGATCGCAAGCCCGAGCCGGAACAGCCGACGGCGCAGTTCCTGGCGAACGCGCGCTGAGAGCGGGATCGCAGTCACCCAATCGTTGCCGAGCTGAAGCAATTCGGCTTCGGAAACACCAAGGAGCTCGGCCAGGGCGGGAAGCGACGTATAGGCTTCGACGCAGCCGTGATGGCCGCAGCGGCAACGCGGTCCGTCGGTGCCGAACACCATGTGGCCGAGTTCGACCGGCTGGAGGGCATCGGCTTCGGTCGGATCGTCCACCCAGGTGCCTGCGACGCCCTGGCCGACGAAGACGAAGAGATGCGCACCGCTGAACGGATAGTTCTCCCTGCGGCAGCGGTGAAAGGTGGCGTGGGCGACGACCGAATTGGTGAACTCGACCGGCACGCCGGCAAACATCTGGCCGAGCATGGCGCTGATACGCCCGACGTCGCAGGGAATGATCGGATTGGTCGATATGCTCAGCCGGCCGAGGCCCGGAATGGAGACGCCGATCTGTGCAAGCGTGATGCGGCGGCGCCGCGTCCAGTCGCGCAGCAATGTCAACGCTTCGCGAAACACCCGGCCGACGGACTCGATTGTGGGCTTTTCCGGCAGCGCCACACGCTCCGTATGGTGCAACTCGCCGGACATTGTTCCAACGCCGACGCTGAGCCACTGGCCGGTCAGCTCGACGGCCGCAAGCGCCACCGAACCATCGAGCGACACGAGGCCCGTCGGGCCGCCGACGTAAGGCGCAGGGCGCCGCACCTCCTCGATCAGGCCTTCGGCCTTCAGATCAAACAGGATGCGCGACAGGCTCGCTTCCGACAAGCGCACCGCCTTGGCCAGAGGCGGGCGAAACGAACCGCCCGACTGAAGCAGATGAGTCAAAATGGCAGCGCGCGTCTGCCGCCGACTTCTCGGCTGCTCCGGCATTTCCATCCCTATCGTCATTCTTACTTAGTGTAAGAATTTGCGCGCGGAACGTTTCGCCTGTCAAGGCGCTTGGTGCGCGATACATCGACTTGTTGTTGTGCGCGGCAGCAAGATCGGATCGCAATCCACGCTCGACGCCACTGCTTTGGTCGTCGGCAGCGCAGGGGAGCGACACCGCTCAGGCAAGACGTGCGACGTCGACGATGATCCGTTTGCGGTTGTCCGGGTCGACCAGGACAGGCAACTCGTTCCCGGCGGCGGTTCGGTTCTCGCGTCGGCTCGAGCTGCTGAATGACATGCGTGTGACCGCTTCCCAACCCGGTCCGCCGTTGGGGTCGTTCACCGCGAGGGCGATGTCCCACGTCCCGCCCGGCGCGCTGCTCGGTTGCACCTGGTGCGCGGTCATCACCTTGGCCGTGGTCGGGACCAGGCCGAGGGCTGCGGCGCCACCGGCTAGCGCGATCTCCATCTGCTGCGGCGTCAGGCCATTGACCAGCGCCGGCGACGATGCCGAGTGCTCCACCTCGCGCCAGACGCGGGGAAACGGCCGGTGGCTGGACGGGTCGGCCTGCTCGCCGCGCAAATGCTCCGCGAGCCTTTCGGCAGCTTCTCGTCCGGTCGGCACCAAATCCCATTCGATCCTGAACCGTGTGGGATCAGCGAGGTCCACGGTGACGGGAAGCACCGTCCCGGGGTGCGGCCATTTCGGCTTGGGAACGTCATAACCGCTGTACCGCACCGCAGTCGCCGCGACGCGCTCCGCGGTGACGACCCCATCAATGTCGCACCGGGGATAAAGCACCATCTCGCCGGCCGCATCGGGGAACGGCGAACAGGTCACGACCTGCAACCAGCCATCCACCGGGTTCGTGATCCGCATCGGCTCGCCCTGCGCTTTGCCAGCTGTTCTCGGTATCCTGCCAAATAAAAACGGCGCCATCGCGAGATGGCGCCGTTTCGAAAGCCGTGTTGGCTATAGTCCTACTTGCGATCCTTGATCGCGACGTAGTCGCGGCGGGTGACGCCGGTGTAGAGCTGGCGCGGACGGCCGATCTTCTGCTGCGGATCCTCGATCATCTCGCTCCACTGGCTGATCCAGCCGACGGTGCGGGCGACCGCGAACAGCACGGTGAACATCGAGACCGGGAAGCCCATCGCCTTCAGCGTGATGCCCGAATAGAAATCGACGTTCGGGTAGAGCTTGCGGTCGATGAAGTACTGGTCGCTGAGCGCGATCTTTTCGAGCTCCATCGCCACCTTCAGCATCGGATCGTCGCCATGGCCGGTCTCCTTGAGCACGGCGTGACACATCTTCTGCATGATCTTGGCGCGCGGATCGTAGTTCTTGTAGACGCGATGACCGAAGCCCATCAGGCGGACTTCGCTGTTCTTGTCCTTCACCTTGGCGATGAACTCGGGGATCTTGTCCACGCTGCCGATCTCGGCGAGCATCGCAAGGGCTGCTTCGTTGGCGCCGCCATGCGCCGGGCCCCAGAGGCAGGCGATGCCGGCGGCGATGCACGCGAACGGGTTGGCGCCGGAGGAGCCGGCGATGCGCACCGTCGAGGTCGAGGCGTTCTGCTCGTGGTCGGCGTGCAGGATGAAGATCTTGTCCAGCGCGTCAGCCAGCACCGGGTTGATCTTGTACTCCTCGCACGGCACGGCGAAGCACATGTGCAGGAAGTTCTCGGCGAACTTCAGCGAGTTCTTCGGGTACACGAAGGGCTGGCCGACGGTGTACTTGTAGGCCATCGCCGCCAGGGTCGGGATCTTCGCGATCATGCGCATGGAAGCGATCATGCGCTGCTTGGGATCGTTGATGTCGGTGGAGTCGTGATAGAACGCGGCGAGCGCGCCGACTGCGGCCACCATGATCGCCATCGGATGGGCGTCGCGGCGGAAGCCCTGGAAGAAGCGGGCCATCTGCTCGTGCACCATCGTGTGATGGATCACGCGGTCGTCGAAATCCTTCTTCTGCGCGGCGGTCGGGAGATCCCCGAACAGCAGGAGATAGCAGGTCTCGAGGAAGTCGCCGTTCTCGGCGAGCTGCTCGATCGGATAGCCGCGGTATTCCAGCACGCCCGCGTCGCCGTCGATATAGGTGATCTTAGACTGGCAGCTCGCGGTGGAGGTGAAGCCCGGGTCGTAGGTGAACAGGCCCGACTGGCCGTAGAGCTTGCCGATATCGATGACATCAGGCCCGACGCTGCCGCTGTGGATCGGGAGATCGTAGTTCTTGTTTCCGACCGTCAGCGTGGCGGTCTTATTGCTTGCTTTTGCGTCCATCGTAGGTCCCCGATGTATGGTGAAACGGGCCGGACCCGGAAGGCCCCGATAACATGGTGGGGCAGGCCGGATGTTCCAGAAGGTACGGGGGAGATGGGTATATTATTGCTGTGTGCGCTGCAAGATGGCGCCGCGCATGCTCGACTTACGTCTAGCCTAGGCCCTGACCTAGTCCTTGGCCTGATCCTTAAGCCGGCCCAAACTTTCCTGGCGTCCCAGCACGTCCAAAACCTCAAATATGCCAGGCGACGTGGTCCGTCCGGTCAGCGCCGCCCGCAAGGGTTGAGCGACCGCGCCAAGCTTGAGACTATTTTCCTCGGCAAAGGCGCGTAGCGCAGCTTCCGTCGTGGCGCCGCTCCATGTCTCGACATTCTCCAGCGCGGAATGTAGCTGGCCGATCAGCTTGCGGTTCTCGGGCGTCAGCAGCGCCTGCGCCTTGGGATCGAGCTCCAGCGGCCGGTCGGCGAAGATGAAATAGGCGCTGTCGATCAGCTCGATCAGCGTCTTGGCGCGCTCCTTCAGGGCCGGCATGGCCTTGAGAAGCTGCGCGCGCGTGGTGTCGTTTAACTTGGCCTTAAGCTCGTCGCGGCTGGGCACGACGTGGTCCAGCACGTCCTCGAACATCTTCACGAGTGATTGATCGTCGGCGTGGCGGATGTAATGGCCGTTGAGGTTTTCCAGCTTGGCAAAGTCGAAGCGAGCGGCGGCGCGGCCGACGCCGGCGAGGTCGAACGCGGCGATCATCTCCTCGGTCGAGAATATCTCCTGGTCGCCATGGCTCCAGCCGAGGCGGACGAGGTAGTTGCGGAGCGCGGCCGGGAGGTATCCCATGGCGCGGTAGGCATCGACGCCGAGCGCACCGTGGCGCTTCGACAGCTTCGAGCCGTCCGGGCCGTGGATCAGGGGGATGTGCGACATGCTCGGCAGCGCCCAGCCCATCGCATCATAGATCTGCTTCTGGCGGGCGGCGTTGATCAGATGGTCGTCGCCGCGGATGACGTGGGTGACGCCCATGTCGTGGTCGTCGACCACCACTGCGAGCATGTAGGTCGGGTTGCCATCGCCGCGCAAGAGGACGAGGTCGTCGAGGTTCTCGTTCTGCCAGACCACGCGGCCCTGGACCTGGTCCTCGATCACGGTCTCGCCGGTCTGCGGCGCGCGCAGGCGGATGGTGGGCTTGACGTCGGCTGGCGCCGTGGCCGGGTCGCGGTCGCGCCATAGGCCGTCATAGAGGCGGGTGCGGCCCTCCGCGCGCGCCTTCTCGCGCATGGCGGTGAGCTCCTCGGCGGTGGCGTAGCAGCGGTAGGCCTTGCCGTCGGCGAGCAGCTGCTCGGCGACCTCGCGGTGGCGGGCGGCGCGGCTGAACTGGTAGATGACGTCGCCATCCCAGCCGAGCTCGAGCCACTTCAACCCGTCGAGGATGGCGCCGATCGCGGCCTCGGTGGAGCGCTCCCGGTCGGTGTCCTCGATCCGGAGCAGCATCTTGCCGCCATGCTTCTTCGCATAGAGCCAGTTGAACAGCGCCGTGCGGGCGCCCCCGATATGGAGGAAGCCGGTCGGGGAGGGAGCAAAGCGGGTGACGACGGAATCGGTCATTCTTGGCAGGGCCTATGCATTGGAAGCGGTGGTGTATAGCAGGACCAGAGCATAACTAAAGCCCGGCGGCGGACCTGCTAGGCCTTGCTTAAGCTCTTGGCTCGGCCACGCGAATTTGGCAGAAGGACCGCTGATTTCCCTACAGGATTTTCGTAATGACAGAACCGGTGGCAGCTGAGGTTGGGCGCGATTTCATTCGTGACATCATCCAGGCCGATCTCGATCAGGGCAATTACCAGGAGATCGTGACCCGGTTCCCGCCGGAGCCGAACGGCTACCTGCATATCGGCCACGCCAAGTCGATCGCGCTCAATTTCGGCATTGCCCAGGAGTTTCCGGGTCGCTGCCACCTGCGCTTCGACGACACCAATCCGGTCAAGGAAGAGCAGGAATATATCGATTCCATCCAGGCCGACGTGCGCTGGCTCGGCTTCGATTGGGGCAAGAACCTGTTCTTCGCCTCGGATTATTTCGACCGCCTGTACGAATGGGCGGAACAGCTGATCCGCGACGGGCTCGCCTATGTCGACGACCAGACACAGGAGGAGATCCGCACCTCCCGCGGCACGCTGACCGAGCCCGGCAAGAACTCGCCGTTCCGCGACCGCGGCGTGGACGAGAATCTCGACCTGTTCCGCCGCATGAAGGAGGGCGAATTCCCCAACGGCGCGCGGGTGCTGCGGGCCAAGATCGACATGGGGGCGGGCAACATCAACCTGCGCGATCCCGTGCTCTACCGCATCCTGCATGCGCACCATCCGCGCACCGGGACCAAGTGGAGCATCTATCCGAGCTACGACTATGCCCACGGCCAGTCGGACGCGATCGAGGGCATCACGCATTCGATCTGCACGCTGGAGTTCGAGGACCACCGGCCGCTCTACGACTGGTTCATCGAAAAACTGCCGGTGCCGTCGAAGCCGCACCAGTACGAGTTCGCGCGGCTGAACCTGACCTACACGCTCTTGTCCAAGCGCGTGCTGACCCAGCTCGTGCGCGAAGGCCATGTCGCCGGCTGGGACGATCCGCGCATGCCGACCATGGCGGGCATGCGCCGTCGCGGTGTGCCGCCGGCGGCGCTGCGTGAATTCGTCAAGCGTATTGGCGTCGCCAAGGCCAACAGCGTGGTCGATGTCGGCATGCTCGAATTCTGCATCCGCGAGGAGCTGAACCGCACCGCGCAGCGCCGCATGGCGGTGCTGAAGCCGCTCAAGGTCGTGATCGAGAACTATCCGGAAGGGCAGACCGAGGAGCTCGACGCGATCAACCATCCCGACGATCCCTCCGCCGGTACACGGAAGATTACGTTCGGCCGCGAGCTCTATATCGAGCAGGACGACTTCATGGAGAACCCGCCCAAGAAGTTCTTCCGGCTGTCGCCGGGCAACGAGGTTCGGCTGCGCTACGCCTATTTCGTCAAGTGCACCGGGGTGATCAAGAACGATGCCGGTGAGGTGGTGGAGCTGCGCTGCACCTACGATCCCGCGACCAGGGGCGGCAATGCGCCCGACGGCCGCAAGGTCAAGGCGACCATGCACTGGCTGCCGGCGGCAGCCTCGAAGCCGGCGGAGATCCGCATCTATAACCAGCTGTTCGCCAATCCGAGCCCGGACGCCTCGAACTTCGCGGCCGATCTCAATCCGCAGTCACTGGAGATTCTCTCCGACGCGCGGATCGAGGCATCGGTCGCGGAGAGCAATGCGACCGAGCCGATGCAGTTCGAGCGCCAGGGCTATTTCGTGCGCGACAAGGACTCGACGCCGGGCAAGCCGGTGTTCAGCCGCACCATCGGCCTGCGCGATACGTTCGCGAAGGAAGTCGCGAAAGGTTGAGGCGCTTATGAGCAGTGAAGCCGACGCCATCGTTTCCGCCATCATCGCGAAATGGTGCGCCGGCTTCGCGACGCTCGACGCGGCCGCGCTGTCGTCGCTCTATGCCAAGAGCGCGTTCTTCTTCGGCTCCAACCCAAGGCTCTATCGGGGGCGGGACGGCGTTGCCGACTATTTCAACGGCCTGCCGCGCTGGCGCAGGCCGAGCGCGGTCTTTTCCGAGGTGAACGCGGCGCAGGCCGGGCCTGACCTGATCAACATGGGTGCGACCATCTCGTTCGATCTCGCGGGCGAGCGGGACAACCTCGTCGTCAAGATGAGCTGGGTCATCATGCGCGAGGACGGCGATTGGAAGATCGTCAATCATCACGTCTCGTCGAGGGTCCCGATGATCTAGCAGTGGAGGGCTCTGCCCGTTCCGCCAGGTGCGCGGTCACCGCCCGCTAGATGTCGTAGTAGAGATGGAACTCGTAAGGATGAGGCCGCAGGCGGATCGGGTCGACCTCCTTCTTGCGCTTGTAGTCGAGCCAGGTTTCGATCACGTCGGCGGTGAAGACATCGCCGCGTAGCAGGAATGCGTGATCGCGCTCGAGCGCGTCGAGCGCCTGGTCCAGCGATCCTGGCGTGGACTTCACCTCCTTCGCCTCCGCAGGCGGGAGGTCGTAGAGATTCTTGTCGATCGGGCTGCCGGGGTCGATCTGCTTGTCGATACCGTCGAGGCCAGCCATCAGCATTGCCGCGAAGGCCAGGTAGGGATTGCAGGACGGATCCGGCGAACGAAACTCGACGCGCTTGGCGCGTGGATTCGGCGAATACATCGGAATCCGGCAGCAGGCGGAGCGATTGCGCTGGGAGTAGACGAGGTTGATCGGCGCTTCATAGCCCGGCACCAGACGCCGATACGAATTCGTGGTGGGGGCGCAAAGCCCGCACAACGCCCAGGCGTGGCTCAATAGCCCGCCGATGTAGTAGCGGCCGAGCTGGCTCAACTCGGCGTAGTCACCTTTGTCGTAGAACAGATTGGTCTCACCCTTCCAGAGCGATTGGTGAACGTGCATGCCCGAAGCGTTGTCCTCGAACAGCGGCTTCGGCATGAATGTCGCGGTCTTGCCGTGCTGATGCGCGGTGTTCTTCACCACGTATTTGTAGATCATCAGGTTGTCGGCCATCCGGGTGAGGGTGGTGAAGCGCATGTCGATCTCGTTCTGGCCGCCGGTTGCGACTTCATGGTGATGGGCCTCGATCTGGATCCCCAGAGATTCCATCGTCAGCACCATTTCGGTGCGTAGCGCCTGCATGCTGTCGGTCGGGGGAACGGGAAAGTATCCCTCCTTCGGGCGCGGTTTGTGGCCGAGGTTCGGCCCTTCCTCAGAGCCGGTGTTCCAGCTGCCTTCGCTGGAGTCGACTGCGTGCATGGCGTAGTTGATGCCCTGTGCGTAGCGCACCTCGTCGAAGACGAAGAACTCCGCTTCCGGGCCGAAATAGCTCGTATCGGCGCGCCCGGTGCCCTTAAGGTAGATTTCGGCTTTCTGGGCGATGTAGCGGGCATCCCGGCTATAGGACTGGCCGGTCACGGGGTCGCGGATGTTGCAGATGAGAACCAGTGTTTTGGCCGGACTATAGGGGTCGACGAATGCCGTCGTCGGGTCGGCGACGACCAGCATGTCGCTTTCCTGGATCTCCTTGAAGCCTCGGATCGATGAGCCGTCGAATCCAAAGCCCTCATTGAGTGCATCGGCGTTCACCGCGCTCGGCGGGACGGAAAAATGTTGCCACACCCCCGGCAGGTCGGTGAACCGCAAATCGATCATCTGGACTTTCTCGTCCGTGATCGCCTTCACGAGGTCTTCGGCTGTCGTACATTTCGCAACCATGGCTTCGCTCCCAGGTCAGCGTCCCGAGATCGCGTAGCCGTTCGGCCGCAACCTAGCGGCTCGCGACGGACTGTGGTCCACGTTCGGCGTTGTCGCCGCAGTCAGGCAAGCTTTGCGCGACGGCAGTCAGCTTTGATGTGGCCCGCGCATCAGCTTCATCGCGTCTTCGATGTGCCGCCAAGTTTTTGCCAATTCGAGCTCGCCCTTCTGCTCGAGGTCGATGGCGTTTTGAGCGGCTTCCGCAATGGCCTTGGGGCCATGGGCTTCCAGCAACTGCCGCGCATAGTCGTGGATTTCCATTTCTCGCATGGCGTCATCTCCCTCTTGTTCTGGGCGCGAACCGGGTGGGCCGAGAACGGCAGACATTGACACCTGTCAAGCGCCGATAGTCTGCATCCTGGTGCGCCGCACTTGCAAGGGCCCTTTCCGGGGCATGGGCGGCCGGATGGGGCGCCGGCTCCCAGTCGCGGCAACACAGCGCAGGTCGGAGGGATGGTTCTTCATCGGTCCGCCCCCACATCAATACGAGAAGGGAGGTGAGAATCATGCGCATCCAACATTGGCAAGACGCTGGTAGCCTGTTGGTGGGCGTGTGGCTGGTCCTGTCGTCCTTTATCCTCGGCTTATCCGGGGCTGCTGTCTGGATCACCATCGCACTCGGGCTCGGCGTCATGCTGTTTGCCGTGGAAGCCTTTGTCGTCCCGTCCTACCTGGAAGAGTGGGGCGAAATGCTGCTGGGCTTGGCTCTGGTGCTGGCGCCTTGGTCCATTGGCTATGAGCCCGTATCGGCCACGGTCAGCAGCGTATTGTCGGGCCTGTTGGTGATCTTGCTCGCTGCTTGGGAATTGATAACCGATCGCGACTTCAGTACCTGGTGGCACGATCACTGGCCTCACCGCGCCGGCTGAGACGAGAGGTTGCCGGCTCTTCTCCGACCGCCATCGGCTGGCGGCCGGAGGAGAGGTGATTACGTTACGATGCTGTTCTGGGCTCGATCGGTTGCCAGATGCTGATCTTGCGCGTCTCCGGCATCAGGAAGAGCGCAAGCACGAAGCACACCGCAGGCACCGCAATCGGGTAGATCAGCGCGTAGCCGATGCTGCCGGTCGCGGCGAATGCCGCCGAGGTGATGAACGGCACCAATCCGCCACCCCAACCGTTGCCGATGTGGTACGGCACGGAGACCGACGTGTACCTGATCCTGGCGGGGAAGAATTCCGCCAGAAACGCGCCGACCGGCCCGTACACCATCCCGACATAGCAAACGAGGATGAAGATGATGAAGATCGCGGTCGGATAGTTGATGTTGCCGGGCTGCGTGACCGATCCCAGCCACAGATAGAGCGGATAGTACGTGATCGCGGCGAGCAGCATGCCTCCGAGGATCACCGGCTTGCGGCCGATATGATCCGACAGCCAGCCAAAGAAGATCAGGCTCGGCGTTGCAATGAGCAGCGCGGTTCCCACGATGTAGGCCGAGGTCACCGGGTCCACCTTGGAGACCTGCTGCAGAAAGTACAGCGCCCAGAATTGACCACTGTACCAGACCACGCCCTGTCCGATCAGGACCACGATGGCGATCCCGATGTATTTGACGTTCGAGCTGAGGAAGGCCTCCTTCCACGGATTCCTCGTCATCTGTCCGCGGGCCTTGATCTCCTGGAAGATCGGCGTCTCCTGGAGCTGGAGGCGGATATAGATCGCGATGGCCACCAGCAGGAAGGACACCAGGAACGGAACGCGCCACGCCCATTCGTCGAAGGCCTGATTGCCGGCATAGGTTCGGGTCAGGACGATGACTGCCAGCGACACCACGATCCCGAGAGTCGGAGAGGTCTGTAGCCAGCCGGTGTAGTAGCCGCGCTTGTCGTCCGGCACATGCTCCGCGACATAGGTGATGGCGCCGCCATATTCGCCGCCCAGGCACAGCCCCTGGATCATGCGCAAGCCGAAGAGAAGGAACGCAGCCGCCAGCCCGATGGACTGGTAGGTTGGGATCAATCCGATCGCTCCCGTGCCCAGTCCCATTCCGCTCAGCGTGACGAGAAACGTATATTTGCGGCCGACCCGGTCACCCATCCATCCGAACAGGAATGCCCCCAGCGGACGGATCAGAAATCCTGCCGTGAACAGCGCGATCGTGCTGAGGAGGGCTGCAACCGGGTGGGATTGCTCGAAGAACTTGACCGACAGAACGGCGGCCAGGCTGCCAAAGATATAGAAATCATACCATTCGATGACGTTTCCCACCGACGCAGCAACGATCACGCGGCGGAAATCGTGCGGTACTTGAACTGCCATGTGCTGCTCCTATCAAATTCAAACGCCACTCCTTGCGCATCTCAGCGCCAGTTCGCTCGCGGAGTGCGTTTGGTGTGCGACGCTACAGGCGAGAATTGCGAGTTGCGTCCGCAACGCCTGGTCTCAGAGGAACCTTGAACCACCTGAGAAGAGCTTCGGCGGCCTTCGGTACCGCGAGCTGTCACGACCTGGCCCGTCTGTGCGGGGGAGGCGTGGAGAGCAGTTTAACCCTGCCAGGGCCGGCCCCTTATGAGACTTTCGGCTCAATCGACCCGAACCGAGGCTGCCCCCCGTCAAGAGACAGAACGGTCGGCCATCGCGCCGGGCGGTCGTGTCACGAATGAACGGAAAGGACCTCTCGGGCGTTGTGTGGGTCCCCAACGAGGAGCCCATCATGCAGAACATCGCAGAGCATATGGAAGTCATCGGCGCCGACGGCGTCCACATCGGAACTGTCGACCGTATCGAGGGCAACCGCATCAAGCTGACCAGGAAGGACAGCGGCGAGGGCAGCCACAGGGGCCATCATCACTTCATCGACAAGGGCCTCGTCGCCGACGTCGAAGGCAACAAGGTCCGGCTCTCGGCCAAGGCGGCGGTGGCCGTGACGATGGAAGAGGAAAAGTAGCGCCCGCCGTGGCTCGTTCCTGATCCGTACCGCTATCCGCCGCCCTGCACGTTCCGGTAGCCTCGGCCTCCGTCGCGTATCGTAAGGTGCAAGGAATGGCGGAGCCGGGCCGGCCGGTACGGTCCCAAGGTATTGCGGGGGGGATCGCGGGGACTTGGCCCGCCGGCCGAGCTGCTCCGGCCGGCGGCTTTGTGCCGGCGGGCTTTGGCGCCTGGCCCGCGCTCGCCGGGACGCTGCGCGAATGGATGCGCGCCGAGGCCGGTGCCGGGCGGCTGTTGCCCTGGGTGCCTGTGGCCTTCGGCAGCGGCATCGCGCTTTACTTTGCCGCCGATCACGAGCCGGTGCTTTGGGTCGTCGCCGCAACGGCGGTCGGGCTCACGCTCGCGGCCGTCCTGCTGCGGCGAAGCCGGATGTTCGCACCGGCCATCATGATCGCGGCGGTCGCGGCCGGCTTTGCCATGGCGACCTGGAAGACGGCGCGCATCGGCCACACCGTGCTGGCCAAGCCGCTCTATTCGGTGTCGCTGTCGGGCTTCGTCGAGACCCGCGACATCCGCGAGCGCACCGACCGCTTTGTGCTGCGTGTCACGGCGATGGAGGCGCAGCGGAGCGACGTCAAGCTGGAGCGCGTGCGCCTCTCGGTGCGCAAGGGGACGGCGCCCGAGGTCGGCAGCTTCGTGCAGTTGAAGGCGCGGCTGATGCCGCCGATCACGCCGGTGCGCCCCGGCAGCTACGATTTCTCGCGCGACATGTTTTTCCAGGGCATCGGCGCCTCCGGCTTCGTGATGGGGGCGATCACGGCGGCAGTGCCGCCCGATGCCGGTGGCTTGCGGCTGCGCTATGCCGCCTTCATGCAGGGCCTGCGCGATGCGATCGACGCGCGCATCCGCGCAACACTCGAAGGTGACAATCGCGCGATCGCGACGGCGCTGCTGACGGGGCGTCGCGACGCGATCACCACGCCCATCAATGACGCCATGTTCATTTCAGGGCTCGGCCATGTGCTCTCGATCTCCGGTTATCACATGGCGGTGGTCGCCGGCGTCGTGTTCTTCGCGGTCCGCGCGCTGCTCGCTCTGATTCCGGGACTGGCGGTCGGCTTCCCCATCAAGAAATGGTCCGCGGCTGCGGCGCTGGTTGCCGCCGCGTTCTATCTGCTGCTCTCGGGCGCGGAGGTCGCGACGCAACGCTCGTTCTTCATGACCGCCGTGGTGCTGATCGCCGTCATGGTCGACCGCCGCGCCATCACGTTCCGTACCCTGGCTGTGGCGGCGCTGATCGTGCTCGCGGTCGCGCCGGAAGCGCTGGTGCATCCGAGCTTCCAGATGTCGTTTGCGGCAACGCTGGGACTCGTTGCGCTGGTGCAGATCGGCATGCCGAATCTGTTCGCTTCGCCCGATCATTCGGCGACCGCGCGCATCGCGATGTGGGGCGGCCGCGAGATCGCGATGCTGTTTCTGGCCTCGCTAATCGCGGGGCTTGCGACCACGCCCTATGCCGCCTTCCATTTCCATCGCGTCACGCCCTACGGCGTGCTCGCCAATCTCGGCGCGATGCCGGTGGTCTCTGCGCTGGTGATGCCTGCGGGACTGCTCGGATTGCTCGCGGCGCCGTTCGGGCTCGACGGCGTGTTCTGGTGGCTGATGGGGATCGGCATCGACTGGATGGTCGCGGTCTCGCGCTGGGTGGCGGCATTGCCGGGCGCCGTCGGCCGCATCCCGGCTTTCGGCATCGCGCCGCTGATCGCGGCCAGCCTGGGGATCGTCGTGATGGGCCTGCTGCGCACGCCCCTGCGCTGGTCCGGCGCGCTGGTGCTGCTGGTGGCGATCCTCTGGGGGCTGTCGGGGCGGCAGCCGGATATCCTGATCGCCGGGGACGGCCAGAGCGTCGCGGTGCGGGGCAGGGACGGGCGCCTGCAAATGATCCGGGCCAGCAAGGACGGCTTTCTGCTGAAGGAGTGGCTCGCTGCCGACGCCGATCCGCGCGATGCCGCTAGTCCCTCGCTCGCCGCCGGCGTGTCGTGCGACGAGGCCGGCTGCGTGACGCCGCTCGCCGACGGGCGCCTGGTCGCGCTGGCCTTGCGCATCGAAGCGCTGGCGGACGATTGCAGCCGCGCCGCGCTGGTGGTGACGGCGCGGCCGGCGCCAGCGGATTGTGCGGCGATGGTGGTCGACCGGCAGCGTCTCGCCGCGCAAGGCGCGCTCGCGCTGACACAGCGAGGCGACGGCTTTGTCGTTCAGGCGGTGAAAGCGAGAGGCACCGACCGCCCGTGGTCGCCGGCGACCGCCGGCGAGGGGGATTTCGGTACGAGCCTTGCGCCGCAGGCGGCGGCTCCCCGCAGCCGGGACGCGACACCGTCCGAGGCGGACATGCAGGCCGAGGATTGAACGGAACGGCTACAGGTACCAGGCCAGCACGGCGTCGAGCCCAGCACTCCCGATCACCGGCAGGGCCACCATTTGGCTCAGTCCAGACGCGCGAGCCTCTGCGGCCGCGACCGAATGGTCATGCGCGAGATCGTCGTTGAGCGCGGGCATGCCGGTGGCCCAGGCTCCGCCGATGCTGCCGTCACCCCTGGCGATGGATTTGTCCACATAGAGCGCGGCGAGGTCGGTCTGCGCGCTGCAATCGCCGGCGCGAAAGACCAGTGCTGAGCGGGCTTCGTTCGGCACCCAGATCTCGAAGCGCCGCGCAATTGGCGTCGCCTGCGCGGAGAGGAAAGTCAGCACCCAGGTCTGGTCGGCGCCGGTCCGGTAGGGCACGCCGACGCCGAGATTGATCCCGACTTCGGCGGCCTCTTCCCAGCGCAGAAAACTTTTGGCGTTGTGCAGATCCTTGATGATCAGCGGCAGGTCCGCTTTCCAGGTGCGTCCGGGCAGGCCGAAGCCGCGCGGAAACCTGGTGTGGCGGGAGTTGAATTCGAACATGTCGGCGGTGCCGTAGTAGCCGTCGACGAGCCCCATCTCGTGGGAGATATCGGGATCATTGTGCCAGAGCTCGATCGCGCCGACATGCGCCTCGTCGTCGCCGCAGAACAGCACCATCACGGCCTGCAAAAATTCGCCTGAAAACACCGGGACCGCCACGCCGCAGGTGAGGCCGGCCGCGAGCGCCTGATCGGTCCGCTTGAAATAGGAGTTGGCGAATTTGGTGAGGATCACGGGATGGCCGCTGGCCCAGGCCTTGCCGGGAAGGCCCTCGTCGTATCCGAAGCGCAAGTTCTCGCTCACGGCCTTGAACGCGGACAGCCCTTCGCCATAGAGACCGCCGCCGAATTCCAGCCGCATGCGCGTCCGGTCGGGCACCCAGAGTTCAACGACGCGAATGAAGGTTTTCATCGACCGTGCCCGCCGCCTCAAGCCATTGACAGCATCGGCGATCTGGCCGCGGAACGGACGTTCAAAATTCAGGCAGCGCCGCGCAAACTTCGTGCGACGGGGAGGCGCGGGGGGATCTCGGCGAATTGGATTCTCAGGACACAAACCATCCCGTCTCGCCGGCCACGGCCGGCGATGGCGATTTCAATCCTGGCCCCGACCCGTGAGCCGGGGTAGGTACGTCAGCCGATCGGCAGGCGGGTGATGGTCGGCCGACCATCGGCGATCACCTGCGGCTTGTGTTCACGCTCGCCGACGGGCTGGGTCACCGGCAACTGCAGCACGGTCGCGCGCTGGCCTTCGACGAGCTGCGTCACCAGTACGTATTTGCCGTCGGGGAATTCGATCGCGTCGTGATGGCGATCGGGAATGTGCGGATCGATCTTGCCGAACTTGCCGACACGGGAATTGATGGTGCGCGTCCAGATCCATCGATTGTCGTAGCGGACGTTGTCGGCGAAGGCGAGCTCCGTCCCCGGCAGCAGGCAGACTGCGACGGACATGTCGGCCTCGGAGGCGAAGCCGCGCGTCGAGGTGCCTCGGAAGGTGGTCGTGACGATCGTCTCGCCGACTTCTGCGGGACGCGTCGCGACGGCATGCAGGCTGTAGTCACACATCGGGTGCTCCTCATTCAGGGATAGCGACCCGCGCCTCCTTCGGAGGCACAGGCCTCTATCAGAGTGGAAGCATGTTAGCGTCTTCTCGGTTGTAGGCAAATCTGCGGCTTGGGTTCGCAGGCTGCCATCACAATATCTTTTTCAAATGCACGAGGAACAAAGTCCGCTCTCGCGCATTTGGCGTGCGTCTCCGTCAGCGACCAGCAGGTGCCGACCAGCCCGAATATTGCCAGGCGGGTTGCGACGGCTGCGCGACGGCATTGCGGGCATTGCGCAATTGCTCGCTCGTCGTCGTCTGCGCTGCCTTGCGGACAGGGTGTAACTGTGCGGCGAAGGCTTGCGACGCCGATGCTGCGATCAGCGCCATCGTGACGGCGCTCAAAACGATCTTGCGCATGATGGTCTCCTCGATCTCCAGCGCCGCGAAGCGATGAGGGCTTCGTGCGGCGTGCCGAGGATGTAGCGCTGGAGAAGGGGCCGGATAATCTGTGCAAAACCAGAAAGACTATCCAGCCGGAACGGACAATCGTCCGCTCCAATCGTCAACGCGCGGGTCGCCAACCGGCGGCCGCGCTCAGTACTTGCGGTACAGGCCGATCAGCTTGCCCTGAATCTTCACCCGGTTGGGCGGCAGGATGCGGACCTCATAGGCCGCATTGGCGGGCTCGAGCGCGATCGAGGCACCGCGGCGGCGGAAGCGCTTCAGCGTCGCTTCCTCGTCGTCGATCAGCGCCACCACGATGTCGCCGGTGTCGGCGCTCTCGTTGCGCTGGATCAGCGCCATGTCGCCGTCGAGGATGCCGGCTTCGACCATCGAGTCGCCGCGCACTTCGAGCGCGTAGTGCTCGCCCGAACCGAGCATGTCAGGCGGTACGCTGATGGTGTGGCTGCGGGTCTGCAGCGCTTCGATCGGTGTGCCGGCCGCGATGCGGCCCATCACCGGCACCGCGACGGGGCGCTCGCCCTCGTCTACGGGCGCGCTGGAGCCCGCTCGCACCTTGCCGAGATTGCCCTCGATGACGCTCGGCGTGAAGCCACGGCGGCTGCCGGCGGCGGCCTGGAGCTCGGGCAGCTTGATCACCTCGATCGCGCGGGCCCGGTTGGGCAGACGCCGGATGAAGCCGCGCTCCTCCAATGCGGTGATCAGGCGATGGATGCCTGACTTCGAGCGCAGGTCGAGCGCGTCCTTCATCTCGTCGAAGGAGGGCGGCACGCCGCTTTCCTTCAAACGCTCGCTGATGAATCGCAGAAGCTCGTATTGTTTGCGCGTTAACATCTCGACCAAATCCCCCGGTTGATGTCGTTCGATTCCGAGACGGTGAATTCAGCGGCGAGCCGCCAGATGCTCGAAACAAATCATGAACGGACACTATATGTTCGATATGTGTTCCGCAACTGCTTAATTTACCGTGAACGCGACAAAGTTCGCGGAACGCGCATGACCAGCGGGTTCAGGCGGGCAGTCGCAGCACCTCGCAAGGCGTGCCGGCCTCGGCCTTGGGCGCGAACGGCGCGCGCACGAGAAGTGCCTGTGCCGCAGCGAGATTCGCAAGCAGTGAGGAATCCTGATGATCGACGGGAAGGGCGACAAGCGTGCCGTCGTCGCGCCGCTCCAGACGTGCGCGCAGATAATCTTCGCGCTGGTCATTGGCACCGATGTCGCGGCCGAGCACGGCGCGCTCGCGACGGTGGTGAATCACGGCGCGGCCCGACAGAGCGCGAATCAACGGCACCATGAACAGGAAGGCGCACACATAGGACGACACGGGATTGCCGGGCAGGCCGATCACACCCATCGCTCCTAACCGGCCGTGCATCATCGGCTTGCCCGGCCGCATCGCGATCTTCCAGAACGCCATCGCGATGCCTTCATCCCTCAGCGCCTGCTGAACCAGATCGTGGTCGCCGACCGAGGCGCCGCCGGTCGTAATCAGGATATCGGCGCCGCTCTCGCGGGCGCGGCGGATGCCGGCGGTGGTGGCCTCCAGCGTATCAGCGGCAACACCGAGATCGATGGTATCTGCGCCCTCCTGGCGGGCGAGCGCGTGCAGGGCGTAGCCGTTGGAATAGACGATCTGGCCGGGACCCGGTGTGGCGCCAGGCATCACCAGTTCGTCGCCGGTGGCGAGGATCGCGACCTTCGGACGGCGTCGGATGGGGAGGTGCGGGTGATTCATCCCGGCCGCGAGCGCGAGGTCGCGCTCGGTGAGCCGGGTTCCCTTGCGCAGGAGCACGTCGCCCTCGGAGAAGTCGACGCCGGCGGGGCGGATGTGCCGCCCCGTGACGGCGGCTTGCTTGATCGTGATGCGCCTGCCCTCGGCGACCGTGTCCTCTTGGATCACGACCGCGTCCGCGCCGGCCGGAACGACGCCGCCGGTGAAGATTCGCATCGCTTCGCCGACGCCGACCGATCCCGCAAACGGCCGGCCCGCCGCGACCTCGCCGATCACGGTGAGCTGTGCGTCGACCTTGGCCGCATCGGCCGCGCGCACGGCGTAGCCGTCCATCGCCGACATCGCCTCCGGCGGCTGCGTACGCCGCGCCGCGACGTCGCGCGCGAGCACGCGGTGGTAGGCCTCATCGAGTGGAATCATCTCTTCAGGCAACGGCTCCACGCCGGCCAGCACTGCGGCGAGCGCGTCAGAAACCGGCATCAAGGCCACGGGGAAGACTCCTGCTGGGCACGTTCGGACGAATGAACGGCGAACGTTCTATCCGAGTGCGGGCGCAGAGGCAAAACAGCGACGAAGCAGGATAATTCATCCCGTCGCTCGGCCGCTCTTCTATGGAGAACGCCAAGTGCGGCGCGGCATAACCCTGACGATCAGAAAGACCGGTACGAGTATGGCCATGGCAGGACGACAATTGACGAGAGCCACGGCCAGTATCGGTCAACGACCGGTCTGCTGGTCCGGACGGGCGTCCGGCGCCACGTCGGGAGCTTTGGGGCCTTGATCCTTGTCGGGCAGCGGATCGGCCTGGGATTTCAGGTCGGCGGCCTTGCTGATCAGCTTGGCGGAAAGGTCAGAATCCGACGTCGTTCTGGCGAATTCGAGCAGAAGAGAGGCCTGTTTGGTGAGATAGGTCTTGCCCAACACGATGATGCGTCCGTCCGTAGAAGTCCCAACGGACTCAAGAGTCCGGAAGCGGGCATTCCGTTCCCGGAACTCTGTATAAAAATGTACAAAGTGATTTGGTTCCTCATCTCGGGCGAGATCGGTTCCGCGGAACTCCCCGGTTTCACCCGCCGGCCGGTGTATCTCGATCAGATTCCCAGCGCTTTGAGCGCATCGCCGACGTCGCGGGGCGAGGTCACATGCACCGCGGTCAATCCGCGCGCCCGCGCGCCCTCGACGTTTTCGGCGAGGTCGTCGAAGAACACGATGCGCCTGGCGGGCACGCCGATGGCCGCCACGACATGGTCGAAGGCCGCCGCGTCCGGCTTGCGCAGGCCGATGCTGGACGACAGATAAAGCTCGCGGAAATGGCCGAGCAGGCCGGCATACTCCTTCGAGAAATGGTCCACATGCGGCCGGTTGGTGTTGGAGAAGGCGTAGAGCGGCATCCGCTTCGCCGCACGCTGCAATAGCTCCGCGATATCAGGCATCTCGCCCGCGAAGATCGCGTTCCAGCCCTCGAGGAATTGCGCATCCGAGATGCCGATCCCGAGCGAGGCGCGCAGCGAGGCGAAATAGTCCTCGTCGCTGATCTTGCCGACCTCGTGCAGCCGATAGGCCTCGCTGTCGCGCACATAGCGGGCAACGATCGCCTCCGGCTTGCAGCCGGCATGTCCCGCCCAGCAGGCGATCGCCTTGGAGAAATCGATGTCGAGCACGACGCGCCCGAGATCGAACAAAAGCGCATCTGCGCTGCCGGGAGAGAGCGAGGTCATTGCATCCTTTCAGATCAGTATCGGTAAGGTTCGTGGTCGAACAGCGGGAACGCGCTGAACACGCTCGGCGCATTCGTTGCAGTTGCCTGATGCAGGCAGGACTTGTTGACCTCGGCGAACGAGGTGGCGCCCAACAGGCCGAGGCAGCGCAGCACCTCGTCCTCCAGAAGCTCCAGCATCCGCGTCACGCCGGCTTCGCCGGCCGCCGCCAGCGCCCAGCATTGCAACCGGCCGATGCCGACAAGGTCGGCGCCCGCCGCAATCGCCTTGACGATGTCGGTGCCACGGCCGAAGCCGCCGTCGACCATGATCTTGGCGCGGCCCTTCACGGCCTCGACGATTTCCGGCAGCATATGCATGGCGCCGCGGCCGTGATCGAGCTGGCGGCCGCCATGGTTCGAGACGTAGATCCATTCGACGCCGTGATCGATCGCGATCAGCGCGTCCTCGGCGGTGGCGATACCTTTGAGGATCAGCGGAACCTTGAACTTGTCCTTGATCATCTTCACGGTCCGCCACTCCAGGCCCTTCTGGAAATCGCCGCCGGTGGCGCGCAGGCGGCTCTCGCGAACGTAGCGCTTGGCGATGTCACGTTCGCGACGGCTGTAATGGGCGGTGTCGACGGTCAGGCAGAAGGCGGCGTAGGCGTGCTTCTCCGCCCGGCTGACGACATCGGCGACGAAGGCGTCGTCGCCGCGCACATAGAGCTGGAACAGGCGCAGCGCATCGGGAGCGGCCTCGGCGGTCTTCTCCAGGCCGGGCTCGGACACCGAGCTCAGCATGTGCGCAGCACCGAAGGTGCCGGCGGCACGGGCGACGCTCGCCGCGCCATCCGGGTCGAAGATCTCGAGCGCGCCGACCGGCGCGAGCACCACCGGCAGGCGCATCCTGCGGCCGAACTGTTCGACGGAGCCATCGACCTTGCGCACGTCGCGCAGCACCCGCGGGCGGAACGCGATCTCGTCCAGCGCCATCCGGTTGCGGCGCATCGTGGTCTCGGTCTCGGCGGCGCCGACGATATAGTCCCAGGCATTCTGGTTGAGGTTGGCGCGCGCCTTCCGGATGAATTCGTGCAGATTCTGGAACGGCTCGCCGCTGGCGCCGAGTTCGACGTTCCTTTCCGGCCGGATGCGGGGTGCTTCGTTCATTATTATCCTCCCGAGAATTTGAAGCCTTGTTTCATCGCCTAACCCGTCCAGCTCTCCAAAACCATCCTAAAATCGCATAGCTGCGGGGCGTGGGTCGATCGACGGTTGCCGATTTGCGCGAAACGGTTTCGGAACGTTGCCAAAAGTTTAGGTCCGGGCGAAGGGATTTTTGCGGCGGACCCGCCGGCGTGGCAGCCCGGCCTTGAAGAAACCAGAATGGTATTGTGAGAAGCGGGCTGGATCGCCATTTGCATGGCGCCTCCCAAGCCCCAAGAGAACCGCTAAAGCAAGAAGGCCAGCCTATCCATGCGGAAAACCCTGCTGTTCCCCCTGGGCGCGCTCACCGGAGCGTGTTTGACCCTTCTGGTAGCCAGTCCGCACGGCGGCGTGTGGGCGGCACGGGCGGCAGCGAGCGCGGATGATGCCTATTCCCAGCTCAATTTGTTCGGCGAAGTCTTCGAGCGCGTGAAGGCGAGCTATGTCGAGAAGCCCGACAATGCCAAGCTGATCGAAGGCGCGATCACCGGCATGGTGACCTCGCTCGATCCGCATTCGCGCTACATGAACGACAAGGCCTGGACCGAGATGCAGGAGACCACCTCCGGCGAGTTCGGCGGGCTCGGCATCGAGGTCACGATGGAGGAGGGCCTGGTCAAGGTTGTCTCGCCGATCGACGACACGCCGGCGTCCAAGGCCGGCATCATGTCCGGCGACCTCATCAGCAAGATCGATGGCGATGCCGTGCAGGGCATGACGCTCGAGCAGGCCGTCAACAAGATGAAGGGCCCGGTCGACACCAAGACCAAGCTCACGATCGTGCGCAAGGGCGCCGACGCGCCGCTCGACATTGCGATCACTCGCGAGATCATCCATGTGCGGCCCGTCCGCTTCCACGTCGAGAACGGCGACATCGGCTATATCCGCGTCACCTCGTTCAATGAGCAGACCACCGATGGCCTGAAGAAGGCGATCGCGGCGATCTCCAGGGAGATCCCGCAGGAGAAGCTCGCGGGCTATGTGATGGACCTGCGCAACAATCCGGGCGGCTTGCTCGACCAAGCCGTGTCGGTGTCGAGCGCGTTTCTTCAGCGCGGCGAGGTGGTCTCGACCCGTGGACGCAGTCCGGAAGAAACCCAGCGCTTCACCGCGCATGGCGGCGACCTGACCAAGGGCAAGCCGCTGGTCGTCCTGATCAACGGTGGCTCGGCCTCGGCTTCCGAGATCGTGTCCGGCGCGCTGCATGACCACAAGCGCGCGACCCTGATCGGCACGCGCTCGTTCGGCAAGGGCTCGGTGCAGACCATCATTCCGCTCGGCGCCGGCAATGGCGCGCTGGCGCTGACCACGGCGCGCTACTACACGCCGTCGGGCCGCTCGATCCAGGCCCAGGGCATTGCGCCCGATATCGAGATCCTCCAGGACGTGCCGCCCGAGCTGAAGGGCCGGATGGATACCATGGCGGAGTCCCAGATGCGCGGCCATCTGTCGGCCTCCGACGGCACCGAGCAGACGGGATCGCAGTCCTACGTCCCGCCGGAAGAGAAGGACGACAAGGCCCTGCACGCGGCCTACGACTTCCTGCATGGCGTCACCGCGAATGCGGTCGCCGCGAAGCCCGCGCCGAAGGCTGCGGTGCCGAACTAAACGTCGCGATGCCCAGATTCGCCCGGGAGTGGATGACCGCTCCCGGGCGAATTCGTTCTGGGACGCCGTTTCAGCTCGGGTTCATGGCGGCAAAAGTCGCCTCGTAGCGGCCGTCCCGCTTGGCCCAGCGGCGGGCGCGGTCGCGTTCGACCAGCACTTCGTCGCGGGGATGAACCCGCAGCTCCAGCAATTGCATGACCTCCGCGACATACGCGTCGAGCGGCATGGCGCGTGCGTCGCTCGCTTGGGGGCAGTGATCCCGCATCTTCGCGAGCGGCGGGATCACCGTCCGATCGTCATTGCTGCTTCTTCGGACCCGTGTGATGCGGGACTTCGGTCTTCGGTCCGCCGCCGTAGTGGTGGCTGCCGCCAGATCCGCTGGTCGTCCCGCCGTCGCTCTCTTTCTTGCCCATATGGTGAGGGACCTCGGTCTTCGGTCCGCCCGAGTAGTGATGGCCGTTCTTCTCATCGGTCGTGTTCGTCTGCGCCATGGCGGGCAACGCAACGAACGACATGATCGCGGCGGCGACGATCAGCTTGCGGTGACTCATTCTGGTTTCTCCTGTTGATCTCTTCGAGTTGGCGTCAATCAAGTCCCGGTGGCTCGATCGAGCAGCAACCAAACCCGGAGCTTGATTGTGTGGGTTGAGCAAGATCAAATGTCGACGCGCGCACTCGCGTGCGTCGTTGCGCGGATCGTCGTGTTGCCGCAGGCGACGAGAAACGTCGATCTTCTTACAGAAAAAAATTCTCGCCGCTGCGAGAAATCGCAGGTCGCGCGCAATGCCCTCGATCATGCCGAGAGATGTCGTGGCCGATGACTCTTCCGGTTGAGGACGACGGACGCCTCGATTCATTACGCGATTGAATCACAAAAAGATTTGGCTGGTGCGTCGATCGAGTTTGATGTCCGTCAAACCGGCATCAATGACGCAACCTAGCGTGCCGCGCGAATGAGCGGCGACACGGTTGCGATCCGACGAAAAGTTGACCGCAGAGATGGAGAACGCACCGTTGACTGACGAGACCATTCGCGCCCCCAGTCGGCCCTTGCAAGTTGCGTTTCTCTTGCACCGCCGGTTGTGGGAGACGATCACGATCAGGTCGGCGTTGGTCAAGCCACGGCGCGATGTGCGCCTGGATCTGTTTCGCGGTCTGGCGAACTGGCTGATCTTTCTCGGGCACATTCCGGATTCTGCGCTCGCCTGGTTCACGACGCGAAACTACGGCTTCAGCGATGGCGCCGATCTGTTCGTGCTGATATCCGGATACACCGCGACGTTCGTATTCGGCTCGATGATGATGGAGCGTGGCTTCGTCATCGGCGCAACCCGGCTGCTGCGGCGGGTGTGGCAGCTCTATGTCGCTCACCTGCTGTTGTTCCTGGTCTATCTCACGGCCGTGCATTACCTCGCGCATAGGTTCGACGACCTTCACCTGATGGATCAGTTCAACGTCGCGCCGCTGATGGACTTTCCCGTCGAGACGCTCTCGCAAGGCCTGGTCCTCAAGTTCAAGCCGCTCAATCTCGACGTTCTGCCGCTCTACATCGTGCTGATGGCCGCGTTTCCCGTCGTGCTCTGGTTCATGCTGCGTTGGCGCAATGCAGTGATGATCGGCTCGCTCGGTCTCTATCTGGCCGCCCGACATTACGAATTGAATCTGCCGTCCTATCCGGCCGGAGTCTGGTATTTCAATCCGTTCGCCTGGCAGCTGCTTTTCGTATTCGGAGCCTGGCTGGCGTTGGGAGGGGCGGCGGCAAGCCGCTGGCTGCTGTCGTCCCGCACGCTGCTCGTCTTCAGTAGCGGCTTCCTGATCCTTGCGCTCGCGATGACGCTGGCGGAACGAATTCCGGGACTGCGGGACTACGTTCCCGAGGGGCTCGCCGCCGTCTTCATTCCAAACGACAAGACCAATCTGGGTCCTTATCGCGTCATCCATCTGGCGAGCCTTGTGTTCATCGTGGTCTCGCTCATTCCGATCGACTGGCCCGGTCTGAAGTCGCCGGTGCTCCAGCCCTTGATCAGATGCGGTCAGCAGTCGCTGTCCGTGTTCTGTGTCGGCCTCTTTCTGTCGTTCGTCGCGCATTTCGTGCTCGAGTCCGGATCCGAGGGGTTATGGGCCCAGCTGCTGGTCGGTGCCGCCGGCCTGTGGATCATGACGATCGTCGCCTACTACCGGACGTGGTCGAAGGGCATCGACAGGAGCCGCTCGACCGAGGAGGGCGGCGGATGATGACGTCCGGGCTGATCTTCACCGAAGAGATCCGCGGCCTCATTCTGCACGGCCTGCATTGGGCCGCCTCGACCATCGAGCTGCTCGGCGTGGTGGTCATCGTCTGCGGAGTACTTGCTGCAACGGTCTGGTCGTTGAACGAGATGCGGCGCGGTGCGCCAGCCGACGCATTTCGTTCCTATCGCGCCAATCTTGGTCGCGGCATCCTGCTTGGCCTCGAATTCCTGATTGCCGCCGACATCATCGGAATGGTCGCGATCGTGCCGTCGTTCGACCGGCTCGGCATCCTGGCACTGATCATCGTGATCCGTACGTTCCTGAGCTTCTCGCTCCAGATTGAAATCGAGGGGCGATGGCCGTGGCGAAGGCATGACAGGGAGGTGAGCGATGCAGCCCGCGGCGGCCTTTGACGCCTCCCTGCGTAAGAGTTGCCTGCGCATCGCGTCTATATGGCCTGACCCGCCCCACGCTGTCCTCATCGCCGACCTCGATGAGCAGATGACCACCCAAATCAACACCCGGAGAATGACCATGAACCGTTCGAGAAAATTCGTCGTGAGTGCAGCCGCCTTTGCCGTCCTCGCCCTGGGGCCGGTTGGGCTGTCGCCCGCAATCGCAGCCGGTCTTACCCGGACCGCGATGATGGATGACGACAAGATGTCGAAGATGCCGGCCCCGTCGGATTCCAGCGGCAAGATGAACATGGGCCAGCCAGCGGGTCAGCCGCAGAACATGAGCGGCGATCGGATGAACGACGACAAGATGAAGATGCCGCCGCAAAGCCAGATGCGGGACTGCCAGGGCGCCGGCTGTCAGGAGAGCTCCGGCATGATGCAGATGATGCAAATGATGGAGAAGATGATGCGCGGCCAGATGAGTTCGTCGGGCAGCAGCGGTGCGATGAGTGGCCCGGTGGATGTGACAGAGCGGATCGAGGGGCGGATCGCCTTCCTGAAGGCCGAGCTGCAGATCAGCGACAAGCAGGCCGCCGACTGGAACGGTGTCGCCGACGCCTTGCGTTCGAGCCGGCAGCACCTGCTGGAAGCGCGCAAGATGCTCGCGATGGATGACAGGTCGGGAAGCGCCGACCGTCTGGAGCATTACGAGCGGCATTTGTCCGAGCGTCTGGAGGCCATCAAATCGGCCCGCCTGGCCTTCACGCGGCTCTACGCGTCGTTGAACGAGAGCCAGAAACAGACCGCAGACACGATCCTGCTGCCTCTGATTGCATCGTTCTGAGCTCTGCAATCGAGAGCGAGATCATGTTCGGTCTGCCCCTTCGATGTCGAGCCGGCCTGTCTGCGCTCGTCGTCCTGACGAGCCAGCTTGTTGCGAATGCCGCGCTCGCATCGGACTTCGGCCTCGGCCGCGCGCATCCGACAGGGCAGGTCGTTCAGCGTTGGGAGCTGGCGCAGGCAGAGGACGACCACGCCGCACATCATCCCGCAGCGTCCGGCTCCGCAGGCGGTGCGGCCGATGTGCCGCCCAGCGGCGCCACCCCGGGGATGATGGGTGGAATGGACGGCATGATGGGCCGGCCGCGCAAGGAGTTCTACCCGGCACTGATGGACATGCCGGCGCTGTCCGCCGAGCAGCGGAGCAGGCTGGAGGTCCAGGCGCGCGAGCGGATCAGCGCAGAGGCCGATCGCCTGGCGGGTGCCGAGACGGATCTGCGGCACGCCATTGCCGGAGGCGATATCGTCGCGGCAGATCAGGCGTCGCGGCGGCTTCGCGAGTCCCTGAACGCGGTTCAGAGCGGCGTGGTCGCGCTGCGTTCGCTGCACGAGGGCAAGCCGCCGCAGCAGATCGCGCAGGCGTGGTTCAAATCGCAGATGAACCTCCTGCCTCAGCGAGGCGCCATGGATGGCGATGACGGCCCATCGGGAGTCTCCTGGTTTCACGTCACGACCATGGCGCTGCTGGTGCTGTTCTCGCTCACGCTGCTTGCCGTCTATGTCGCGCGCATGCGCCGGGCGAATGCGCTGGTCGATCGGCTGACGCGTGCTGCGGCCGTTCCGGCTGTTGCTGCGGCCATCCCATCCGCGACGGCCGTCAGCTCGCCGGACGAGAAGGCCGCGGTGACACCTGCGCAACAGACAAATCGCGGTACTGCGCGAGTCGAACCGGGCCGCTCCTGGAAGGGCAGGCTGAAGATCTGCGCGATCTATCAGGAGACGCCGAACGTGAAGACCTTCCGTCTGCAAGCACCGGACGGCGGCGCGATTCCGTTTGCGTTCCTGCCGGGGCAGTTCCTGACCTATGCCATCGAGATCGACGGAAAGACGGTCAGGCGCTCCTACACGATCGCGTCGTCGGCGGCCCAGACCGCCTATGTCGAGACCACGATCAAGCGCGAAGATGGCGGGCTTCTTTCCGACTACATGCATGGCCACCTCAAGGCGGGAGACCTCATCGAGGTTGCAGGCCCCTCCGGTGCCTTCACGTTCACCGGCACGGAAGCCGATAGCGTCGTCCTGATCGGTGGCGGTGTCGGCATCACGCCGCTGATGGCAGCGATCCGATATCTCTCGGATATTGCATGGCCCGGCCAGATCTACCTCGTCTATGGCGCGCAGACGACCGAGCAGTTCATTTTCCGGGACGAGCTGGAATATCTTCAACGCAGGATGAACAATCTGCACGTCGCGGCCACGATGGTGCGGGCCGCGGGCACGTCGTGGATGGGAAGCGAGGGGCAGATCACGGCCGAGTTCCTGACGCAGGCTGTGCCTGATCTCACCAGACGACGCGTTCACTTGTGCGGTCCGCCCGGAATGATGGACGCGCTCAGGAAGACGTTGATCGGGCTCGGCGTGCCCCGCGAGCAGATCAAGACGGAGGCCTTCGGGCCCGCCCGCGGAGCCGTCCCACCTCCCGGCAAGGACGGCGCCGAAGCGCCGATGCCGGGAGTTGAAGCGGGCAATCAAGGGGACGCGGTGGCCGGTCCTGCAACGGCCACCATTCGCTTTGCGAGATCCGGCAAGGTCGTGGCGCTGCCTCCGGACAAGAGCGTCCTGGAGGTGGCCGAGAGCGCGGGCGTTTCGATCGACTATTCCTGTAGGGCTGGGGTCTGCGGCGTCTGCAAGACGCATCTGCTGCAAGGAAACGTCACGATGGAAGTCCAGGACGCCCTGACTGCAGACGACAAGGCGAACGGTCTGATCCTGGCCTGCCAGGCGAGATCGGTCGGAGATCTGGTCGTCGAGGCCTGACATGATGGATCGGAGAGGGCGCCTGATCGCCGACGTCGCTCTGGCGGCCCTGTTGTTGCTGGTGCCGGCGTTCCTGCTGCACTCCGATAGCCGGTTCGCAGGAAGCCTCGCCGGCTTTGCCCTCGGGGCCGGCGCAGCCGTGCTGATGATTCTTCTTCTCGTCTATCCGATGACGAAATACAGCGCGGGTCTGAAGGCCCTGGTCACGCGATGCGTGTCGATGCCGACGCTCCTGGCGTTTCACGCCTATGCCGGAACCGTCGCGGCATTTTTCGCGCTTCTGCACACGGGGCACAAGTTTCAAAGTCCGCTCGGGATCGCCCTGGTGACCAGCATGCTGATCGTTGTCGTCACCGGATTTGTCGGGCGCTACTACCTGCCGCAAACCGCGATGGAGCTCCGCCAGCAGCAGTCGCATCTGGCGACCTTGAGGTCGGCCTATGAGCACATTGCGTCGGCTATGTCGTCGCCCGATCGGGTGGTGCGTGACGGGACCGCCGTGCCTGCACCGGCGTTGTGGAATGTACCCCTGCTGCAGCTCGTCGATGGCATTTCCGATCTCGAATCGGCGATCGGATCGAGTGAAGCAATCAAGAAGATATTCCTGCAATGGATCGGGCTGCATGTCATGGCGGCGATCGTCATGTATGCGCTGCTCGCGGTGCATGTGGCGGCCGAAGTCCACTACGGGCTGCGGTGGCTCGCGTGACGATCAAGGGCGTGCTCTACGCCGTGATCGCGACACTGGCCGTCGCAAGCGTGGCCGTCGTGTCGATCGCTCTGTATCGGGGCGGCTCCGAGGTCGTTCCAGGGTGGGCAAAATTTGTGACGCCCGGGCCACTTTCCGGGAAGCATGCATTTCTGTCCGACAGATGCGAGAGCTGCCATACGCCAGTCAAGGGCGTCGATGCGGCGGCCTGCATCTCCTGCCATGCGCCTTCCGCCGGGGATCTCGCAAAGCAGTCGACGGCCTTTCATGCCACGGCGGGCAGTCAATGTTCCGGCTGCCATCTCGAGCACATGGGTGAACTGCGGCCGATCAGGATGGACCACGCGTCACTGCTTCAAGTCGCAACGTCTGCCTCCGGCAGGAAGTTGTTTGACCGGGCCGCGGCCGATCAACTGACTGCGGACCTGAAGGAGTTTCTCGGCCTGCCAAAGTCAGGCCGGCGGGAAAGGGCGGAGCTCGATTGCGCCAGCTGCCACAGCAACCGGGAGCCGCACCGCGAATTGTTTGGACGGAACTGCGCGGAGTGCCATGGGCTCGCGTCCTGGAAGATCGTCGGTTTCCTGCACCCCTCGCCAACGTCGAGGGACTGCGCCCAATGCCATCAGGCGCCGCCGAGCCACTACATGGGCCACTTCGTCATGATGGATCGGATGATCACGGGTCAGGAGCACGCATCGGTCGATCAATGCTTTCTGTGTCACAGAACCGACTCGTTCAACGACATCAAGGGCGCCGGCTGGATGAAGCATCATTGACTGGCTTGGTCGTGCGACGGAGATGGATGCCGCATATTACAGGGCTCGACGAAAAAAATCGGAGGCTGATTTCGCGCCGCATCGCGCGGCCGGATAGGGATGTCGAGCCCGGAACTCCCGCACAGCGGACGACGCTCATTGTCGCTCTTGCATTGTCGATGCCGGGCGTGTCGTTTTCTGTTGGCCGTCCCTGCAACCAGAGCTATATGTTCCGGACCAAGGCAGTGGGTGCACAGATGATTGGCTTGAGAAAGCCAAGGCGAAGGTGGTGGGGATGGCTTGTCGCCATCGCTTATCTGCTTGCGTCGATGACGCCGTCGCTTGCGATCTCGACCGCTCTGGATGCATCGATTCAGTGCGAGCATCCGGCCGATCAGCCCGCGCATGCGCACGCGCACGATGAAGGTGCCGGATCGACGGTGCATTCGCATGACGTTGCGATGGCCGGGGATTGTGACGACGATCAGGACCGGCCTGGCGATCGGCATGCCACCTGCTGCGGCTCGGTGCTGTGCTTCAGCGCCGTGTCGCCTCAAGCGCCCGCGGTTGCGGAGTTTGTCGTGCCGCGCGCGCGCTGTGAGGCGGAGCCTGATGTGATCGGCGACGAAGGTGCGTTCCGTCGTCACTACCGGCCCCCCATCGTCTGAGATAGCTCCCGAAGATCGAACTGCGTCGCTCCAGGTTTGAGCGCGGATCGACACGTCTGCGAGGAGCGCTATGCCCCAGCGGATGATGGCGGTGCGCGCCAAGACCTCGCACATGGCGAAGCGACAGGACCGGTCTCGGTTGTTGCTCGCGCGCTGCGTGTTGAGTGGAAGAACGCCGACATGGCGATCGCCGGCTTGCGGAAGGCGAGGTCACCGCGCGAACGCCGCTGGAGCGGTGATCTCTCGCGACCCTTGTTCGGGGCCTGCTGCATCCGCGGATCGAAGTCGTGCCGGATTTGACGCGTTTCCGCTCCAACGAAGCGATCTACCGAATGTCATGCAAGGACGATGCGTCATGAAATCGCCGAACGAGAGTCTGCCGGAGCGGACAGCCGGTCCCTTGGATGTGCAGGACGCAGTCGTTCGTGCCGCCCTCGTCGGCAGTTACGATCGCCTCCGCAGCTATCTACAGCGACGCTTTGGCGGGAAGGCGGAAGCGGAGGAGGTGCTCCAGGCGTTCATGTTGCGCGCGCTGGAGCGGTCCGGCGACATTCGTGATGCGGACTCGGTTCGAGGCTGGTTGAGCAGGGTCCTGGCGACCACCATCGCCGACTTTCACCGTCAGACGTCAAAGAGCAGAACGCGAGAGATGCCGTTCCCGCATGAGCTCAACGAGCGTCTCGCGGCCGATCAGGATCCCGCGGCGAATGCCGCGGTCTGCGAGTGCCTTCATACCCATCTATCCCTGCTGAAGCCGGAACATGCCGAAGTCATCAGAAGGGTGGATCTCGCCGGTGAGCCGCGGGAGCTGGTTGCAGCCGATCTGGGCGTGACCGTCAACAACCTGACCGTTCGCCTTCATCGCGCCCGACACGCCCTGAAGGAGCGTCTTGAGCAGACCTGCGTTGTGTGTTTGGAGGAAAGCTTCTGGGAATGCCGCTGCGCCGACAACCGAGGTCCGACCTAGCCCGCCTCGCGGCGGCGGCCCTCGTTGCCGTCGCGCTGGGCGAGCCGGCTGCGATGCAGTGCGAACAGCTCCAGCACCTTGCCGGCCGGCTTTGCGGCGCTGAACAGATAGCCCTGCATCTCGGAGCAGCCGAGCGTGCGGAGCAGGCGCCGCTGCTCCTCGGTCTCGACGCCCTCGGCGGTGGTGGTCATGCGGCGGGCGGCCGCCAGATTGACGACGGCCTGGACGATGCTGGCGGAGCCGTCGGGGCCGGCGATGTCGTTGACGAAGCAGCGGTCGATCTTGATCTTGTCGAACGGGAAGCGGTGCAGGTAGCTCAGCGAGGAGTAGCCGGTGCCGAAATCGTCGAGCGCGATGCGCACGCCGATGGCGCGGAGCTGGTGCAGGATCGCCAGCGCGGTGTCGTCGTCGCGGATCAGCACCGCCTCGGTGATCTCGAGCTCGAGCCGGCTCGCCGGCAGGTTGGAGGCGGCGAGCGCCGCCATGATCTTCAGCGCCAGCGTGCCGCTCTTGAACTGCACCGGCGAGACGTTGACGGCGAGACGGATGTCGTCGGGCCAGCTTGCGGCGTCGCGGCAGGCGGTCGCCAGCACCCATTCGCCGATCTCGTTGATCAGGCCGGTGTCCTCCGCGATCGGGATGAATTCGGCCGGCGAGACCATGCCGCGCTCGGGATGGCGCCAGCGCACCAGCGCCTCGCAGCCGGTGATGCGATCGTCCTTCAGGCCGAGGCAGGGCTGGTAATAGACCTCGAGGCCGTCATGGGCGATGGCGTGGCGCAGGTCGATCTCGAGCTGCCGCCGCTCGCGGACCTTGGCGTCCATTTCCGGCTCGAAGAAGCGATAGGTGCGGCGTCCGGCGGATTTGGCGGCGTACATCGCCAGGTCCGCGTTCTTCAGGATCTGGTCCAGGGCGGTCCCGTGACCCGGCGCCAGCGCGATGCCGATGCTGGCGTCGGTGGTGAGGTGGTGGCCCATGCAGTCGAAGGGAGCGCGGATGGTCTCGAAAACCCGGGCGACGAGATCGTTGACCTGGTCCGGCGACGTCACGGCGCTCTGCACGATGGCAAATTCGTCGCCGCCGAGTCGCGCCACGAAATCCGCCGGGCCCGCGCAGCGGCTGAGGCTCGTTGCGACCGATTTCAGGAGCTCATCGCCGACGAGGTGGCCGAGCGCGTCGTTGACGCCCTTGAACTCGTCGATGTCGATGTAATGCACCGCGATCTCTTCGCCGTCGGCGATGGCGGCCAGCTCCTGCCGCAGATGCTCGTGGAACATGGCGCGGTTGGGCAGGTCGGTCAGCGCGTCGTAATGGGCGAGGTGGGTGATGCGCTCCTCGATGCGCCGGCGCTCGGTGATGTCCTCGTGCGTCGCCACCCAGCCGCCGTCCGCGAGCGGTTCGTTGAGGATGTGGATCGAGCGCCCGTCGGCGGTGTTGACCACCATGGGGTTGCGCGTGTGGATGTCGCCCAGCACGCGCGCGACATAGTCGTCGACGTCGCCGGTGAACGAGCCGGTCGCCCTGCGGTGGGCGATGATGTCGTGGAAGCTGGAGCCGGGCTTCACCACCTCGGGGGACAGGCCGTACATCTCGATATAGCGTTCGTTGCACACCACGAGCCGCTGCTCGGCGTCGAACAGCAGCAGGCCCTGGGTCATGTTGTTGACGGCGCGGTCGAGACGCAGCTTTTCCAGCGTCAGCCGTTCCCGCGAGAGGCGGTGTTGCTCCAGAAGCTTGCGCACGATCGCGATCAGCACGCCGGCGATGGCGAGCGCGGAAGAGGCGGCGACCGAGATCAGGATGCCGATCTGCTCGCGCCAGTCCGTCAGGGCCGCCGCGCGCGTCGCGGTGGCCATCATCAGGATCGGGAAGTGGGGCAGGGCGTGCGAGGAGATCAGGCGGTCCTCGCCGTCGACGGGGCTGATGAAGCGTCCGGCAAAATGGTCGAGGCTGAAGACTCTCTGCTGCGCGAACGGGCCGTTCCTGAAGTTCCGCCCCATCGACTCGCCGGAATGCGGGTAGCGGGCGAGCAGCGTGCCGTCACGATGCAGCATCGAGATTGTCGCGCCTTCGCCGAGCACGACGGACTCGAAGAACTTCTCGAAATTGGCCGGCTCGATGCCGCGTCCGACCACGCCCATGAACTCGCCGTTCGGGCCGACGATCTTGCGGACGATCAGGATGGTCCATGCGCCCGAAATGCGACTATGCAGCGGCTCGATCAGGACGTCGGGTGCATTGGGGGCGTATCGGAAGGTGCGGAAATAGGCGCGATCGGCGACGTTGACCTTCGGAGCCGGCCACGCCGTCGACGAGTTGATCAGGTTGCCTTCGGCATCGATGACGTTAACGCCGCCCATGTAGGGAAGCGCCTCGATCTTCGAGCGCAGCAGACGGTGGATGTCCTGGCCGGAAAGGCGCTTGCGATAGTCTTCCGCGCTGGCGATGCCGATCGCGCGGACGTGGTCGACAAAGTCCTTCTGGATGACCGCGAAATCCTGCAATTGCTGATCGAAATGATGGGCGAGCATCAGCACGGTGTTTTCGAGCTCGCGGCCGGAGTTGCGCAGCGCGCGCTCGCGGAAGTTCTGCGCCATCAGGACCGCGCCGACGGCGATCGCGGCGATCAGCAGCGTGCCGCCCACGACCAGCCAGCGGATCGGTCCGCTGCGCACGAAGGCCTGGTCAAAGAGGCGACTGCCGTATTTCGTCATCATGTGGATCGTTGCCGCACACACGCCAGGATCAATTCCTGATCCTCATAACATCCGTCGGTTTACGGGAACGGGGTGGAGGCGAAGTTAGGAAGCGCGGTTAATGCGACATGAATGCCCACACACAAAAGCAATCGATACGTGGGCTGCTGGACGTGCAGGAATTGCCGCAAGGTTCCTGCGATGCCGATCAATTCCTGCCGGTCAGGCGTCGGTCAACCAAGGCTTAACCATCTAACGTGCTGACGATCCTCAAGTCGGCATTGGCACGTGATTTGCGAACACGCATGCCAACGACACGGAGAGGACACGACGATGAAAATCACCTTGAAGAACTTCCTCGCCGACGAGCGCGGCGCGACCGCGATCAAGTACGGCCTGATCGCGGCCCGCATCGCGCTTGCGATCGTCACCGTCGTGAACGGCATGGGCAGCAAGCTCAACACCAAATTCGGGTCGATCAGCACGTCGCTGAAATAACGCCGCGCTCAGGCGCGGTAATGGCCGGACTTGCCGCCGAGCTTCTCGACGAGATGGATGCCCTCGATGCGCACGCCGCGCTCGACCGCCTTGATCATGTCGTAGATGGTGAGGCAGGCGACGGACACGGCCGTGAGCGCCTCCATCTCGACGCCGGTCGGGCCCGTCACCTTCACGCTGGCACGGACGAGGCAGCCCGGCAGCTTCGCGTCCGGCTCGATATCGACCGTGACCTTCGACAGCGCGAGCGGATGGCAGAGCGGGATCAGCTCCGAGGTGCGCTTGGCGGCCATGATGCCGGCGATGCGCGCGGTGCCGAGCACGTCGCCTTTCTTGGCGTTGCCCGAGACAATGAGATCAAGCGTCGCCGTGGTCATGAGGACGCGGCCTTCCGCGACCGCAAGCCGTTCGGTCGCGGGCTTGTCCGAGACGTCCACCATCCGCGCCTCGCCGGACGCACCGATATGGGTGAGGGCAGGGCCGGCCTTGGTCTTGGCGGGCCTTGTCCTGGTGGGCTTTGTCGTAAGGGGCCCTGTCTTGGCCGGCTTGCGCGCCATGTCAGCGCGTACCGGTCGCGCGGGCTGTCGTCTCGCGCGCGAGCAGCGCGCGCGTGGCGGCGGTCACGTCAGCCTGCCGCATCAGGCTCTCGCCGACCAGGAAGGTCGACATGCCGACGCGCTCGAGCCGGGCGAGGTCGACGGGCGTGAAGATGCCGCTCTCGCCGACCATCAGCCGGTCCCCGGGAATCAGCGGCGCCAATGCTTCGCTGGTCGCGAGCGTGGTCTCGAAGGTGCGCAGGTTCCGGTTGTTGACGCCGATCATCGGCGAGCGCAGCTTGAGCGCGCGGTCGAGCTCGGCGCGGTCATGGATCTCGATCAGCACATCCATGCCATAGGCGATAGCCGTGTCTTCCAGGTCCCTGGCGGTGGCGTCGTCGAGCGCGGCCATGATGATCAGGATGCAGTCGGCGCCATGCGCGCGGGCTTCGACCACCTGATAGGCGTCGAACATGAAATCCTTGCGCAGCACCGGCAGCGCCGTCGCCGCACGCGCGGCCACCATGAAGTCGAGATGGCCCTGGAACGATGGCGTGTCCGTCAGCACCGAGAGGCAGGCGGCGCCGCCGGCCTCATAGGCCTTGGCAAGCTCTGGCGGATCGAAATCGGCGCGGATCAGCCCCTTCGATGGCGAGGCCTTCTTGACCTCGGCGATCAGCGCGAAGTCGCCGTCGGCATGCTTGGCCTTGATGGCGCGCAGGAAGCCGCGCGGGGCTCCTTGCGCCTTGGCCTTTGCTTCGACAACGGAGAACGGCTGCGCGCGCTTGGCAGCCGCGATCTCTTCGCGCTTGTACGTCTCGATCTTGGTCAGGATGTCCGACATGTCAGGCTCAGCCGTTGGAGACCGCGATCAGATGCTTCAGCCGTGCGTTCGCCGCGCCGCTGTCGAGCGATTTTGCGCCGATCGCGACGCCCTCCTTGAGGTCCTTGGCACGCCCGGCCACGACCAGCGCGGCCGCCGCGTTCATCAGTGCCACGTCGCGGTAGGGGCTCGGCTTGCCGTTGAGCACGCTTTGCAGCGCAATCGCATTGGCGTCGGCGTCTCCTCCCTTGAGCGCACCGGGCTCGCAGCGCGGCAGCCCCGCTTCCTCCGGCGTCACCTCGAAGTTCCTGATCTCGCCATTGTGGAGCGAGGATACGAAAGTCGGGCCGGTGAGGGTGATTTCGTCGAGGCCGTCGGAGCCGTGCACCACCCAGGCGGATTCTGAGCCGAGGTTCTTGAGCACCTGCGCCAGCGGCTGCACCCATTGCCGCGAGAACACGCCGACCATCTGCCGCTTCACGCCGGCCGGATTGGACAACGGGCCGAGCAAATTGAAGATCGTGCGGGTGGCGAGCTCGACCCGGGTCGGGCCGACGTTCTTCATGGCGGGATGGTGGGCGGGGGCGAACATGAAGCCGATGCCGCATTCGCGCACGCAACGTCCGACGTGCTCCGGCCTGAGGTCGATCTTCACCCCGAGCGCAGCCAGCACATCGGCGGCGCCCGAGCGCGACGACAGTGCGCGGTTGCCGTGCTTGGCCACCGGCACGCCGGCGCCCGAGACGATGAAGGAGGCGCAGGTCGAGACGTTGACCGAGCCGGAGCCGTCGCCGCCCGTGCCGACGATGTCGATGGCGTCGGGCGGTGCCGTCACGGTCAGCATCTTGGACCGCATCGCAGCGACCGCGCCGGTGATCTCGTCCACGGTCTCGCCGCGCACCCGCAGCGCCATCAGCAGGCCGCCCATCTGCGAGGGCGTGGCTTCGCCCGACATCATGGCGTCGAAGGCGGAAGCCGCTTCGTCACGCGACAGGCTGGCGCCGGTCGCCACTTTTCCAATGATCGATTTCAGGTCGTCCATCGCGTGCTTTCAACTCACTGGTTCGCGCCGGTCACCTGCGCGAAGGCGGCCTGATTAATGGTGGTCCCGATGTCGGTTTCAAGCTTGTTGACGTAGGCAGCGACCTGCTCCTCGGTCTGCGCCCGGTCGAGGCTGTCTTTCAGCTTCTTGACCGCGTCGGAGGCCGCGTCGGCCGCGGGATCGATGATGTCGGTGACGCGGAAGACGATCACTTCGCTGCCGCCGTTCACGGGCGTCTGTCCGACGCCGTCCTTGGCGGTGCGGAAGGCGGCCGCCACGACGGTGCCGGGCACGCCGGCGGGCGAGTCGTCGCGCTTGAAACCGGTCGCGGTCTCGACCTTGACGCCGATCGCTGCGGCTTCATCGGCAAGCTTGCCGCCCGCTTCGAGCTTCTGCAGCATCTCGGTCGCCTTGGCCTTCAGCTTGGTCGCGATCTGGTCCTGGCGCCAGCGGGCCTCGACCTGGTCGCGGACCTCGTCGAGATTGCGATCGCGCGAGGGCGTGATGGCGAGCACGTCGTACCAGACATAGCCGCCCTTGAACGAGATCGCGTCGTTGTCGACGCCGACGTCGGTGTTGAAGGCCTGCGACACCACGTCGAGGCCCTGCGGGATGTTGGCGACCGGCTGGCCGTTCGGGGCGCGGCCGGAGCGGTCGACGGCGTCGATGGTGACGGCGGTGAGGCCGAGCTTCTGCGCCGCGTCGATCACGCTGGCGCCGCCACCGCGTTCGTCTTCCATCTTGTCGCGGAGATCGGCGACCTTGACGCGCGCGCGCTCGGTCGCGATCTCGCGCTTGATGTCGCCGACGAGGCTGGCGTAGTTCGCCTCGACGCCCGGCTCGATCTTGTCGACCTTGACGATCGCGGTGCCGAGACGGCCCTGGATCGGCTGGCTGATCTCGCCCGCGGCAAGCGCGAAGGCGGCGTCGCCAACCGCCGGGTCGAGCGACGATTTGGTCACGAGCCCGAGATCGACGTCGGAGGCGCTCAGTCCGCGCTCCTTGCCGAGATCCTCGAACGACATTCCGCCGGCGAGGCGCTCGCGTGCGGTCTGCGCCTCAGTCGTGTTGGGGAACACGATCTGGTGGATCTGGCGCTTCTCCGCCGTGCCGAGCCGGTCCTTGCGCTGTTCGAACACCTTCTTCGCGTCCTCGTCGGAGACTTCGGTCCATTTGCCGATCTCTTCCGGCGAGATCACGACGAAGGCGATCTTGCGATATTCGGGCGCGCGGAACTGGACCTTGTGATCCTCGAAATAGGCGGCGATCGCCTCGGGCGAGGGCGCATCGATGGTGCCTGCCTGGGCTGCGTCGAGCCTGACGAACTCGATGGCGCGCTGCTCGTTCTGGAAGCGCGTCAGCACGTCGATCATCGCCTTCGGCGGCTCAAGGCCGGCGCCGATCGTGCCGGTGATCTGCCGGCGCAGCGACACCTTGCGCTGCTCGGAGACGTAGCGCTGTTCGGTATAGCCGAAGTTGCGGATCACGGCCTGGAAGCGGTTCGGATCGAAGCTGCCGCCGACGCCCTTGAAGTTGGGGTCGTTCATGATGACCTGGCGGATCTGGTCGTCGGACTGGCCGAGCCCGAGCCGGCGCGCCTCTTCGTCGAGGGCTGCTTCCGCGATCGTCTGCTGCAGCACCTGACGGTCGAGGCCGAAGGCGCGGGCCTGATCAGGCGTCAGCGGACGGCCGAACTGGCGGCTGATCTGTTGCAGGCGGTCGGTATAGATCTGGCGGAACTCGTTCAGCGAAATCTCGGTGTGGCCGATCTTGGCCACAGTGGACTGCCCGAAGCCCTTGAAGATGTCGGCGATGCCCCAAATGCCGAAACTGACGATCAACACGCCCATCACCACGGCCATAATGGTCTTGCCGAGCCAGTTTGATGAGGCCTTGCGCATTCCTCGAAGCATTTGGTCCAACTTGTTTGGTCAGGAGGGGAACGGGAGCGCGTCTTAATGCAGATTCCGCAAAAGCGCGTCACCAAATTGATAGATCATCATAAAGTGGCGGCTTTCCCCCCGCAACCTCAGGTCACGCGGCCTCACGAAGCTGCGGTTAAAAGCCCCTGGTCTCTGGAACTGCCGCAGCAGCTCTGCTAGCGCATGCCCAAACCTCATTTTGCTGGAAATTGACATGACCGACGCCATCCGACCGCTGATCGCCGGCAATTGGAAAATGAACGGCCTGAAGGCCTCCGCTGCCGAATTCGACGCCATGCTCAATGGCGCGGCAGACGTGGCCGCCAAGGCCGATCTGCTGGTCTGCCCGCCGGCGACCCTGATCGCGGCCTTTGCCGACAAGGCGCGCGGCAAGAAGGTCGCGGTGGGGGCCCAGGATTGCCATCCCAAGGCCTCCGGCGCCCATACCGGCGATATTGCCACCGAAATGCTGGCGGATGCGGGCGCGACCGCCATCATCGTCGGCCATTCCGAGCGCCGCGCCGACCATGGCGAGGGCGATGCCTTGGTGCGGCAGAAGGCGGAAGCCGCCTGGCGGGCCGGGGTGACGGCGATCGTCTGCATCGGCGAGACGCAAGCCCAGCGCGATGCCGGCCAGACCCTGGACATCCTGCGCGGCCAGCTCGACGGCTCGCTGCCGGACGGCTCTACCGCAGCCAACCTGGTCGTGGCCTATGAGCCAGTCTGGGCAATCGGCACCGGCCTGACCCCCACGGTCCAGGATGTCGAGCAGATTCATGGATTTATACGGGAATTCCTGACCTCCCGGTTTAGGGCGGACGGGGCGAAGATGCGGATCCTCTATGGCGGTTCGGTCAAGCCCTCGAACGCGGCCGAGTTGATGGCCGTGAAGAACGTCAATGGAGCGCTGGTCGGCGGCGCCAGCCTCAAGGCGGCCGATTTCCTTGCGATCGCCAAGGGCTGCCCCTAGCTAACCCAAACCGTTGGGCCGTACCCGATCGGGGGTGGCAATGCCGTTTCCGATCGTGTAACACCGCGCAACTTCAGGAAAACCCGCGAAGCGCGATCGGCCGCCGTCTCGGCGCTGTCGGCTTGTGACGGAAGGGCACTATGCAGACTGTTGTCATCGTCATCCATCTCATGATCGTTGCCGTCATGATCGGCGCCGTCCTGCTCCAGAAGTCGGAAGGCGGCGGCCTCGGCATGGGCGGAGGCGCGGGCTTCATGTCGAGCCGCGGCACCGCGAATCTTTTGTCGCGGACGACCGCGATCCTCGCTGCCGGCTTCTTCCTGACCAGCCTGTTCCTGTCCTGGTACGCCGGATACAACCGCGCACCTTCGTCGATCATTGGCCAGCCGGCATCGCAGGGCCAGCCGGCCGGCGGATCGCCGATTGCGCCGCCGACCTCGGGGGGCATTCTGGATTCGCTGAAGAAGGCCGACGAGCAGCAGGCCCCGGCAGCGCCAAGCGGTCCGCAGGTGCCTCGTTCGCAATAAAGCAGGGGGGCCATGCAGGACGGCTTCTACCGTCCTGCATCAACAATCCCCATCAAGGCACTGTCACCACTCTTCGTTCCGGTTCACCCACAGGCCCGCAAAATCTTTGGGGCGGAAGACGAATCGCTTTGGCGAATCGAATTCGAGGGATTAGAGGTTAAGTCCCATGGCGCGGTACATATTCATCACCGGCGGCGTGGTTTCTTCGCTCGGCAAGGGTCTGGCTTCAGCGGCACTCGGTGCGCTGTTGCAGGCCCGGGGCTACAAGGTCCGCCTCCGTAAGCTCGACCCCTATCTCAACCTCGATCCCGGAACGATGTCGCCGTATCAGCACGGCGAAGTGTTCGTGACCGATGACGGCGCGGAGACCGATCTCGATCTCGGTCACTACGAGCGCTTCACCGGGCGGCCGGCGACCAAGGCCGACAACATCACGACGGGGCGGATCTACCAGGACATCATCACCAAGGAGCGCCGAGGCGATTATCTCGGCGCGACCATCCAGGTGGTTCCGCACGTCACCAACGCCATCAAGGAATTCGTCCTCGACGGCAATGACGACTACGACTTCGTGCTGGTCGAGATCGGCGGCACCGTCGGCGACATCGAGGGCCTGCCGTTCTTCGAGGCGATCCGGCAGCTCAAGAACGATCTGCCGCGCGATCATGCCGTTTACATCCATCTCACGCTGCTGCCCTACATTCCGAGCGCCGGCGAATTGAAGACGAAGCCGACGCAGCACTCGGTGAAGGAGCTGCGCTCGATCGGCATTCAGCCGGACATCCTGCTCTGCCGCACCGACCGCGAGATCCCGAAGGAAGAGCGGCGCAAGCTCGGGCTGTTCTGCAACGTGCGTGAAAGCGCGGTGATCGAGGCGCGCGACGTCGACAACATCTATGCTGTCCCTGAGGCCTACCACAACGCGGGCCTCGACGACGAAGTGCTCGCCGCCTTCGGCATCGCCTCGCGGATTCCGCCGGAGCTGCGGAGCTGGCAGCAGATCAACGAGCGCGTGCGCAATCCCGAAGGCAACGTCACCATCGCCATCGTCGGCAAATACACCGGCATGAAGGATGCATATAAGTCGCTGATCGAGGCGCTCTCGCATGGCGGCATCGCCAACAAGGTGAAGGTCAATCTTGACTGGATCGAGAGCGAGATCTTCGAGAAGGAAGATCCCGCGCCGTTCCTCGAGCACGTCAACGGCATCCTGGTGCCCGGCGGATTCGGCCAGCGTGGCGCGGAAGGCAAGATCCGCGCGGCGCAGTTCGCGCGCGAACGCGACGTGCCGTATTTCGGCATCTGCTTCGGCATGCAGATGGCGGTGATCGAGGCCGCGCGCAATCTCGTCGGCATCGAGGACGCCAACTCCACCGAATTCGGCCCGACCAAGGAGCCCTTGGTCGGCCTGATGACGGAATGGCTGCGCGGCAACGAGCTCGAGAAGCGCTCGCAGGCCGGCGATCTCGGCGGCACCATGCGGCTCGGCGCGTATCCCGCGGCACTCAATCGCGGCAGCCGCGTCTCGCAGGTCTATGGCGGCGCGACCGAGATTTCCGAGCGCCACCGCCACCGCTACGAGGTGAACACCGCCTACAAGGATCGCCTCGAGCAGCACGGCCTGAAATTCTCAGGGCTGTCGCCCGACGGCGTCCTGCCGGAGATCGTCGAATACGAGGATCACCCCTGGTTCATCGGCGTCCAGTTCCACCCCGAACTGAAGTCGCGGCCTTTTGAGCCGCATCCTCTGTTCGCCTCCTTCATTCAGGCGGCGATGGTGCAGAGCCGGCTGGTCTGATGGCTCAGCGCGCGGGGGAGTAGTCGCGCGCGTGATGGATCGGCTCCAAGGCGACTCGCGTCGAGGATTCCGGCGCAAGCGATCCCGTGACGAGCTTCATCTGCGGCCGCCGTGTCAGCTTGTAGACGGCGGCGGGCGGCACGTTCAGCAGGGCGCGATCGACCAGCGTGGCGCGTAAGCCCAGCCGATCGAGAATCGGCCGCGGCACCGGGCAGCTCATGCCATAGGTGAACTGGTAGAATGCGCCGCCGGGGCGGACATAGTTGAACGCGCCACTGACGATCGAGACGACCTTGCGCGTCGACATGTTGAGCAGCGGCAGGCCGCTTATGACCGCGCCGACGGGCGCGCCGTCATAGAGGCGCTCCGTCGTCAGCCGCCCCGCATCCATCCACAAGACGCGCGCGTTGGGAAAGCGCACTTGCAGAAGCTTCATGAAGTCGGAGCCGTATTCGATCAGCGTGAGGTCCTGCTGGCGCACGCCGCGTTTCAGGAGCTTGTAGGTGAATGCGCCGGTGCCGGGGCCGAGCTCGAGGATTGGACCGGTCGATGCGGTGATCTCGCGCGTGATCAGATCGGCGAGCGCCGCGCCTGATGGCGCGATCGCGCCGACCCGACGCGGGGCCGACATCCAGGACAGGAAGAAGGAGAGGAAATCGTTGGGCATGCGCGCTCCGGCATCTTGGTTGCACCTCGAAAGATCAGAGGTGAGGCGGATGCAGTGTCACGGCCGTGCATTGCGACAGCATTGCGCTGTGAGGGGAGCAGTCGGATTGATTCAACCTTGCGGGATTGGGCGCAGCGTTATTCTGAAACAGGCGCCGCCGTCCGGCCCGTCCGTGACCGAGACGTGGCCGCCATGCAGGTGCACGATCTCGCGCACCATGTTGAGGCCGAGGCCGGCACCGCGATCGAGCGGCGTCAGCCGATAGAACGGCTCGAAGATCTGCTCGCGTTGTTCGGCCGGAATGCCGGCGCCTTCGTCCGTGACTTCGATGCTCGCGGGTCTGCTGACACGAATGCCGATGGTGCCGCGGCGAGGACCGTGCTGAATCGCGTTCTGCACGAGGTTGGTCAGCGCACGTTCCAACGCGGCTGCGTCACCGAGCGTCTCGATTGGCGTCGTGGGTGCATCGAGCGCCAGCTCGTAGCCGGCCGCAATCGCGAGCGGCGCGAGGTCGGCAGCCGCGCCTTGAGCGACCCGGACAAGGTCGACGCGCGCGAACGGATGGCCGCAGCGGTCGAGCCGCTGAATGTCCAGCAACTGCTCGGCAAGCGTCGCCAGCCGCGCGGCATCTTCCAGCAGCCGGGTCTTGTCCGGCCCCGGGGCGAGCGACTCCAGGCGCGTGTTGAGGATCGCGATCGGCGTGCGCAGCTCGTGTGCGGCGTCGGCGACGAAACGCTTGTGGCGGGCATAGCCCTGGTCGAGCCGCGCCAGCGCGTCATTGACCGCAGTCACGAGCGGCACGACCTCCAGAGGAATACGCTCCACCGACAGACGCGCGCCGCGCTGATGGATGTCGATGCGACGCGCTTGGTCCGCGGTCGTATCGAGTCCTCTGAAGGCACGCCGCACGATCATCGGTGTCGCGATGAAGGTCGCGGTTCCCATCAGAAGCAGGCCGGGCAGGGCGATGCCGAGGAATGCAAGCGATGTCATGACCAGCGTCTTGGCGCCGGTCATCCGGCCCTGCGTCGCCGTGATGACCTGCACATTGCCGGCCTCGGTGTCGACCCGCTTCAGCCGCGCCGCCGGCTTGCGCGGATCGTCCTCGAACATCTGCCAGCCGAGCCGCGCCTGGCTGATCTGGTCGAGGCCGCCGCCGATCGCGGCGAATTCGGCCGGCACGACACCTTCGGCGAGCGAATGTCCCTGCCGGTCACGGACCAGAAACCAGAGGTCTGGTGTCTCGCTACGCAATTGTTTGAGCTCGGGCGTCGACCGCAGGGTCAGGCCGCCCTGTGCGTCGCGCGCGAGTGCGCGCTGCACGACATCGATCACGCGATCCTCGTCGCGCTCGGCGAGCACGAAGCCTGACGCGAACAGCGCTCCGACGACGACGGCAACCAGTGCCAGGAGCAGCGCGGCCTGGAGCGAGAGCAGGCGCCAGCTCAGGCGCGAGCGCAGGCAATAGGGATCGTCGTGCCTGCTCATGGCAGCTTCTTCAGGAGATAGCCGACGCCGCGAATGCCGTGGATCTCGATGCCGGCATCCGCCTCGGCGAGCTTGCGGCGCAGCCGCGAAATATGCGTGTCCAGCGCGTTCGACTGGATCTCGTCGTCGAAATTGTAGACGGCCTCTTCCAGCGCCGAGCGCAGCACGGTGCGGCCGAGGCGGCGGATCAGTGCCTCGAGCACCAGGAGTTCGCGGCGCGGCAGCTCGAACGGCTGGCCGTCGATGCTCGCCTCGCGATGGCCGACATCGAAGGCGAGGCGGCCTGCGCGGATGACATCCGGCGTAAGTCCCGCGGGGCGCCGCATCACGGCGCGCAGGCGCGCCAGCAGCTCCTCGACCGCGAACGGCTTGGCCAGATAATCGTCGGCACCGCTGTCGAGCCCGGCGATCCGGTCGGCGAGCTCGCCGCGCGCGGTCAGGACGATGATCGGCACGCCGTCGGCGCGCGCCCGGAGCTTCGGAATCAGTGCAAGGCCGTCGCCGTCGGGGAGCTGGCGGTCGAGCAGGACTGCGACATGGACGTCGGCGGAAATGGCCTCTTCCGCCTCGGCAAGTGTAGGGGCATGGTCTACCACCATGTCGTAGCGCTTCAGCGCCGACGACAGCGCGCCGGCCATCTCCGCCTCATCTTCGACGAGCAAAATCCGCATGATCCGGCACCTGGGCTCCAACCAAAGCCATTCTAGCGGCCCGATCATTGCGGCAGCATTGCGGGAGCCCGACGTGGTGCGTCGTCGAAGGCTGTCTAGCCATGCGCGAAACGCGACAGGGGCAGCCGGGCAGGGCTCAAGACATGGTCATGGCCAGCCGTTATAACCGCCCGATCTGTTCGGGGAGGAAGCAAGAATGATCTATGAAATGCGCGTCTATCGCTGCGTGCCCGGCCGCTTGCCGGCGCTCTTGAAGCGGTTCGAGACGGCGACGCTGAAGATCTGGGAAAAGCACGGCATCCGCCAGGCCGGATTCTTCACCACGCTGATCGGTGAATCCAGCCAGGAGCTGACCTATTTCCTCGCCTGGGAGTCGCTCGCCGAGCGCGAGAAGAAGTGGGGCGCGTTCGTGACCGATCCGGACTGGCACGAGGCGCGGGCGAAGTCGGAGGCGGACGGCCAGATCGTCGGCAATATCGTCAGCCAGCTCCTGACGCCGACCGCTTTCTCGGCGGTGAAATAGCGCCGGCGGCGCCCGCGGAACTTCGGCGCAACCCTGATATTCTGACAGCCCGGGCCGAATGGGGTTGATCCGACCCCGATGGCGGTTATGGTCGCGCGGAAACGAGGGATTTGCCTTGAGCTCTTCGACGTCAGCGGCGCCGGTTGTCACCATTGGTACGGTCAAGTTCGGCAATGATCTGCCGATCTCGATCATTGCGGGACCCTGCCAGCTCGAAAGCCGCCAGCACGCGCTGGAGGTGGCCTCCGCGCTGAAGGAGATCGCCGCGCGGCTGAACATCGGTCTCGTCTACAAGACCTCGTTCGACAAGGCCAACCGCACCAGTGCGTCGGCGGCGCGCGGGCTCGGGCTCGCGCAGTCGCTGCCGATCTTCGCCGAGATCCGCTCCTCGCTCGGCCTGCCGGTGCTGACCGACGTGCACGAGGCCACGCAATGCGCCGAGGTGGCGCAGGCCGTGGACATCCTGCAGATCCCCGCCTTCCTGTGCCGGCAGACCGATCTGCTGCTGGCGGCGGCCGCGACCGGCAAGGTCGTCAACGTCAAGAAGGGCCAGTTCCTGGCGCCCTGGGACATGGCGAACGTCGTCACCAAGATCACGAGCGCGAACAATCCGAACGTGCTCGTCACCGAGCGCGGCGCCTCCTTTGGCTACAACACGCTGGTCTCCGACATGCGCGCGCTGCCGATCCTGGCGCGCACCACCGGTGCGCCCGTGATCTTCGACGCCACCCATTCGGTGCAGCAGCCGGGCGGGAAGGGGACGTCCTCCGGCGGCGAGCGCGAATTCGTGCCGGTACTGGCGCGGGCGGCGGTCGCGGTCGGTGTCGCCGGCGTCTTCATCGAGACCCATCCCGATCCCGATAGCGCGCCTTCCGACGGCCCCAACATGGTGCCGCTGCGCGAGTTCGAAGGCCTGATCCGCAGGCTAATGGCGTTCGACGCGCTCGCAAAGAACCCGCGCTGATGCAGCAAGGCGAGGCGCGGCCGCACGATCACGGTCTGCCGGCCGCGCTCTACGTCATCTCCGGCGCGAGCTTCGCCGCGGCGCTGTCGGCGCGTGCGCTCGATCCGGTGCTGCCGCATGTCGCCGAGGATTTTGGCGTCAGCATCGCGACCGCCGCCGGCTTTGCCGCGGTGTTCGCTTTCACCTTCTCGATCATCCAGCCGATCGTCGGCGCGGCCGCCGATCTGTTCGGCAAGACGCGGCTGATGATCGGCTGCCTCGCGCTGCTCGGCCTTGCCAATATTCTCGGCGCGCTCTCGACCTCGTTCTCGGTTCTGTTTGCGACCCGTATCCTTGCCGGCATCGGCTCGGGCGGCGTGTTTCCGGTGGCGCTCAGCCTGACCAGCGATCTGGTCGGTCCGGAGAAGCGGCAGGTCGCGATCAGCCGCACGCTCGCCGGCGCCATGACCGGCAATCTGCTCGGTGCCTCGGCCTCAGGCCTGATCGGCGACTTCCTCGGCTGGCGCGGCGTGCTGGCGGTGCTCGGCGTGCTCGTGATCGTTGCCTCGATCGCGGTCGCCGCCGGCTTTCGCGGCGCCAAGGTCAAGCATCCGCCGAAGACGAGCCTGTCGGCGCTGAAGGCCGGCTATCGCACCATCTTCACCAACCCCAATGCGTATGTGTGCTATTCGGCGGTGTTCGTCGAAGGCTGCTGCGTGCTCGGCCTGTTTCCCTATATCGCCTCGTTCCTGTTCGAGCTCGGCCAGACCTCGCTCTCGATCGCCGGAATCGTCATCGCGGGCTTCGCGGTGGGCGGCCTGTTCTACACGCTGACGGTGTCGCGCCTGCTGCCGTGGCTCGGCATGAAGGGAATGATGATCGCGGGCATGACGCTGGTGGCCTCGCAGCTCGTCGCCGTGGCCTTCGGTCCGCGCTGGGAGGTGCAGGCGCTGAACCTCATCGTCATGGGCTGGGGCTTCTACATCGCCCATGGCTGTCTCCAGGTGTTCGCCAGCGAGCTCTCAGTCGAGGCGCGAGCCACCGCGCTGTCCCTGCACTCGTTCTTCTTCTTCATGGGACAGACGGTCGGGCCGCTCGCCTACGGCTTCGGCCTCCAGCACGGCGGCAAGGTGCCGACGCTGTTTGTGAGCGCCGCGATCATGGTGGTCCTCGGCATCGTCTGCGCCCGGTTGCTCAAGCCGCGTGCACCTTCCGACGCGCGGTGAGACTCTATTCGGTTCCTTAGGGGGATCGCCCCCACCACGACACCGTCGACCCCGTATACATGGCACACGAATTGCTTTTATTCTGGGCAAATCGAGGTGCGAGACCGTGGACGCCCAGCCCAACCGTTTGCCCAGCGTAGCCGGCGCGACCCGGCCGGCCGGATATCCCACCAGGCCGCCACTGCGGCGTTTCCTGACCGATTGCTACGAGGAATTCAGGAGCGACGGTTCGGGCGAGCTTGCCGATTACATTCCCGAGCTGAAGCGCGCCAACCCCGATCATTTCGGCATCGCGCTCGTCACCATCGACGGCCATGTCTACGAGGTCGGCGACAGCGCGGTGCCGTTCACGATCCAGTCGGTCTCGAAGGCCTTCGTGTTCGCGCTGGCGCTGGAGACGGTGGGCGAGGAGCGCGTCTCGGCCACCATCGGCGTCGAGCCGAGCGGCGAAGCCTTCAATTCGATCCGGCTCACCAACGACAACCGTCCCTTCAACCCCATGGTCAATGCCGGTGCGATTGCCTGCTCGGGCCTGATCTACGAGGTGGACGGCAAGGGCGCTTTCGAACGCGTCCGCTCAAAACTCAGCGAGTTCGCCGGGCGCGAGCTCGGCGTTGACGAGGCCGTGCATGCCTCGGAGACAGCGACCGGCAACCGCAACCGCGCGATCGCGTGGCTGCTCCGCAATTACGCGGTACTGCCGGACGACGTCGACGCAGTGCTCGACGTCTATTTCCGCCAATGCGCGATCCTGGTGACGGCGCGCGATCTGGCGGTGATGGCGGCAACCCTCGCCAATCGCGGCATCAATCCGGTGACGGGCGCGCAGGTGATCACGCCGCACATCGTCGCCCGCACGCTGTCGGTGATGACGAGCTCGGGCATGTACGACTATGCGGGCGAGTGGACGTATCGCGTCGGCATCCCCGCCAAGAGCGGCGTCGGCGGCGGCATCGTCGCGGCACTGCCCTCGCAACTGGGACTGGGCACCTTCTCGCCGCTGCTCGACAATCATTTCAACAGCGTACGCGGCCTGAAGGTCTGCGAGGCGCTGTCGGCGCGGTTCGATCTGCACATGCTCAACCGCAATGCCGACGTCCGCACCAGCATCATGGCGGACTACGACGTCTACGGCATCTCCTCGCGCCGCAGCCGCCAGCCGCACGAGCAGCAGATTCTCGACGAGCGTCACAGCGACATCCGCATCCTCGAGCTCGTCGGCGCGCTGAATTTCGGCACCATCGATTACGTCACCCGAAGACTGAGCAGCGAGCCGCCGAACGCGCCGCTGTTGATCATCGATTTCCGCCGCGTGCCCGACATCACCGCGGCCGGTGCGGAGCTTCTGGGCGAGACGCTGACGGCGCTCGGCAATGCCGGCGTCACCGCGATTCTGTCCGGCCTCGAGGAGACCTCCGCGGTCTGGGCCGCGATCTCCGCGCGCATGGGGGATCCGCGCCGGCTGCGCCGCTTCGCGCTGCTCGACGATGCCATCGAATGGGCCGAGGACCAGGTGATCTACCGCTTCGGCGGCTTCACCGACGTGAAGGAGAGCGCGCATCTCGGCGAGCAGGCGCTGCTGGCCGAGCTCGGCGCGGACGAGATCGCCGCGATCGTGAAACTATCGACTACCCGCCACTACGCCGCCGGCCAGCGCATCATCGCCGCCGGCGAGCCCGCCAATTCGCTGTTCTTCCTCCAGAGTGGCATGGTCAGCGTGAAGCTGCGGAGCGGCGTGCGACTGGCCTCGCTCGGTCCCGGCATGGAGTTCGGCGAGATGGCGATCCTGGAGAGAACCCGCAGCGCCGACGTGTTTGCCGATACGCCAGTTTCCTGTCTCGAACTGCCGCTCGACAGCTTTGCCGATTACCGCCGCCTGCACCCGGAGACGTCGCTGAAGATCATGCGCAACCTCGCCGCGATCCTGGCGCGGCGGCTGGTGCTCGCGAATGCGAAGGTAGATTTGCTGAGTGCTTATTAGGGCAGGGAGCGTGTCTTGAGCGAACGACGCCGGCTTTGTGCTTGCCAAGCGCCCGCAATGTGAAACAATGAATTCGGAGCTGCCGGCTCCCAATGCAATTTCAGGGAGTGTCGCGTGACTGAACCGCTGCATCCCGCTGCCCCCCATCACCTGCCTTCCTTCATCACAGCGCCCGGAGAGACCGACGTCCTGATGGTCGTCGTCGGAATCGTTCTCGTCGCGGCTGTTCTCGCGGTCGGGAATCTTTATTTGCACCTGCACTCTCTGCCGGAGCGGATGGCCCACAAGTCGCAGAAGTTGCAGTTTGAAATCGTGGCCGTGCTTGGCCTGCTGTCGCTGTTCACGCACAACCATCTGTTCTGGGTGATCGGCCTGTTCCTCGCCATGGTCGATCTGCCGGACTTCAGCACGCCGTTGCGCAAGATTGCCGGATCTGTTGAGAAGATGGCTGGAGTTGTGCCGGAGGAAATCCCGACCGAGCCGCCGCATGGAGCCGGTGCGGTGCAAACCTCGGCAGCCGTGGATGCCCAGGTCGAGAGCGCCAAGAGCGAGGTGCACGGCCATGCTTGAGCTGCTCCTCTGCTCCCTCCTGACGATATTTCCGGACTATCTCTATCGCCGCTATCGGCAGGGAAAGCGCATCGGACGCGAAATCACGCTCTATTCGGTCTGGTTCGAGCTTCGATTTGGCATCATCGCATGCCTGATGCTGACGGTGTCGCTGATCACGATGATCTTCTATTACCATCCGTCGACCTCGTCAGCGACGTTGTTCTATCGGACCGTTCCGATCGTGCCCGAAGTCACCGGCCGGGTCGCGGAGGTTCATGTCGATGTCAGTGCGTCCGTCAAACGAGGCGACGTCCTTTTCAGACTCGACAGTGCGAAGCAGGAAGCCTCGCTCCTGACAGCCAGGCGCAAGATCGCCGAAGTCGATGCCGCCATGCTGGCGGCGCAAGCCGACGTCATGAAGGCGGACGGCCAGCTTCAAGAGGCAAAGGGCTCCTTGCAGCAGGCGACCGACGAGCTCGATACCAAACGCGAATTGCAGAAGCGCAACCCCGGCATCGTTCCGCAACGCGACATCGAAAAACTCGAAGTGGTTGCTGTGGGGCGCCAGGGCGCTCTCGATGCTGCGACCGCTTCCAGGCAATCCGCGATGACCCGGCTGAGCGCTCTGCTCCCGGCGGAGAAGGCCAGCGCAGAGGCGGCGCTGGCGGAAGCGCAGGTCGATCTGGACAAGACGTTCATTCGGGCCGGTGTCGACGGACGGGTCGAGCAGTTCGCGCTGAGACCGGGCGATATCGTCAATCCAATGATACGATCGGCCGGCGTCCTGATTCCGGAAGGCGCGGGCCGGCGGGTGCTGTTGGCCGGATTTGGGCAGATCGAGGCTCAGGTCATGAAGGTCGGAATGGTGGCCGAGGCCACCTGCATCTCCAAGCCGTGGTCGATCATTCCGATGGTGGTGACCAACGTGCAGGACTACATCGCGGCGGGGCAGTTCAGGGGCGGCGAACAACTGATCGAGGCGCAGCAGGTCGCGCGTCCCGGCACCATCCTGGTTTTCATGGAGCCGATCTACAATGGCGGACTGGAGGGCGTGACGCCCGGCAGCAGTTGTGTCGCCAACGCCTACACCAGCAATCACGAGTTGATCGCGTCAGGGAAACTCGGCTCGCTCAAGAGCTTCGGCTTGCACGTCGTTGATGCGACCGGGCTCGTGCATGCGATGCTGTTGCGGATTCAGGCGCTGCTGTTGCCGATCAAGACGCTGGTGCTGAGCGGGCATTGAGCCGCCAGCCGTCGGACCGCCGGAAATCATCACCCGGACCTCGGCAGCGTCGGACGCGCCAGTCAGCCACAGGAGGCCCAGAAGGCCCAAGGCAAGGTTCAAGGCAAGGCCGCGGAATTTTTCTGGTATCGACTTCATCGCCATTGGTCTCCAGCTAGCCCCGGCCGCGATAGGGCGCGACGCCTTGCTCCGGGACCCACAGGCCCTTCGGCACGCGGCCGGTCTGCCAGAACACGTCGATCGGGATGCCGCCGCGCGGATACCAGTAGCCGCCGATGCGAAGCCATTTCGGCTTGATCTCGCTCGCGATGCGCTTGCCGATCATCACCGTGCAGTCCTCGTGGAAGGCGCCGTGATTGCGGAAGCTCGCGATGTAGAGTTTCAGCGATTTCGACTCCAGCAGCCATGGGCCGGGTGCGTAGTCGATCATCAGATGCGCGAAATCCGGTTGTCCCGTGACCGGGCAGAGCGAGGTGAATTCCGGCACGGTGAAGCGCACCAGATAGTCGGTGCCCTTTTGCGGATTGGGCACGCGGTCGAGCTGGGCTTCTTCCGGTGTATGCGGCCATTCGACTGCGCGGCCGAGCTGGAGGGATTTTTTCGCCATCGTCGTCACATCCTTTTGCGGATGCCGGGATGGACGCAATTGGAGCTGCCGTCAACCGGCCGCGATTGTCCGGATCATGACGATCCGGTCGTTGCCGGACTCGCAGCCCCAGAGCTCGCCCGGCCTGCCGTCGAGCTGGCGGACATTGGCGTTCGGCTTGTCGCTGGCGAAGACGTTGAACCGCTCGGTCGCGGGATCGAACCGCACGATGGCATTGGCGGAAAAATCGGTCAGCCAGACCTTGTCCTTGTCGTCGACATAGACCGCGTAGGCGCGGGGACGCTCGCCCGGCAGCTTCCAGGTCTTCCAGGAACCGTCAGCGGGATCGTGCACCGACACATGGCCGCTGTTCCACTCGCTGACCCAGATCCGGCTCTTCGAATCCGACCAGACGCGCCGCGATCCCTGGCTCGGCGTTGGCGGCTCGACCACATTGGCGTTGCCGGTCGCAAGATCGATCTTCGCGATATAGCTGCCGGCGAGCGAGGCGTACCAGACGTCGCCCTTGGGTGTCACCGCGATGCCGTAGGGGCCGACACCCTTGGGCGCCCGGAACACGCTCATCTCGCCCGACTTGGGCGCAAGCCGGCCGTAATAGCCGGACTGGCCGGTGAACCAGTAGGTGCCTTCCTTGTCGAACACGCCGGTATTGAGATTGGCGGAGGCGAATTTTTCGGGCAGGCGGAACAGCGTGACCTTGAGGTCCCTGGGGTCCACCCGTGCGATCGCGTTCTGGCCACCCTCGGTGATCCAGGGCGCGCCATCGGGGCCGATCGTCACGCCATGCGGCGCGGCGCCCTGGCCGAGGCTGACGGTCTTGAAGGTGCCATCCTTCGGATCGAGCCTGCCGAGCATGCCCTTGCCCTGCGCGGTGAACCAGACCGTGCCGTCGGGAGCCGGGGCGAGGTCGTGCAGGCCGATCCCGGCACTGATGGGGAAATATTTTGTCCGGAACGGGCCCTCCTGCGCAAAAGATGGGCGAACGGCGAGGAGGGCTGCGCTGGAGCCGAGAAACTGGCGGCGATTCATGGCGTTACCCCGACTGTTTCAGATTGAGGTTGGACGCGCGGATCAGATGCCGCCAAACTTAGTCTCGGGCGCCTCGCGCGTCAGTCGAAGCACGCCGTCCAAGCGTTCACATTTGCTTGCGCTCCGTGTAAGACCCGCGGCGAACCGATCAAACCTAACGAACGGAAGTGCTACATCATGACCGCCATCATCGACATCATCGGCCGCGAAATCCTCGACAGCCGTGGCAATCCCACCGTCGAGGTCGACGTCGTGCTGGAAGATGGCGCGCTCGGCCGCGCCGCGGTGCCATCAGGCGCCTCCACCGGCGCCCATGAGGCGGTGGAACTGCGCGACGGCGACAAGGCCCGCTATCTCGGCAAGGGCGTCACCAAGGCGGTCGGCGCCGTCAACGGCGAGATCTTCGAGGCCTTGAGCGGCCTCGATGTCGAGCAGCAGGCCCAGATCGACCAGATCATGATCGATCTCGACGGCACACCGAACAAGAGCCGGCTGGGCGCCAACGCCATCCTCGGCGTCTCGCTCGCCTGCGCCAAGGCGGCCGCGAACTCGCTCGACATGCCGCTCTACCGTTACGTCGGCGGCACCTCGGCGCGGCTGTTGCCGGTGCCGATGATGAACATCATCAATGGCGGCGTGCATGCCGACAACCCGATCGACTTCCAGGAGTTCATGATCCTGCCGGTCGGCGCGTCGAGCTTTGCCGAGGGCCTGCGTTACGGCGCGGAGGTTTTCCACACGCTGAAGTCGGAGCTGAAGAAGGCCGGCCACAACACCAATGTCGGCGACGAGGGCGGCTTTGCCCCGAACCTGCCGTCGGCGGACGCCGCCCTCGAATTCGTCATGAACGCGATCGGCAATGCCGGCTTCAAGGCGGGCAGCGACATCGTGATCGGCCTCGACTGCGCCTCGACCGAGTTCTTCAAGGGCGGCAAATACGTCTATGAAGGCGAGGGCAAGACCCGTTCGATCTCCGAGCAGGCCAAGTACCTTGCAGACCTGGTTACGCGTTATCCGATCGTGACCATCGAGGACGGCATGTCGGAAGACGACATGGACGGCTGGAAGGAGCTCACCGATCTCATCGGCGGGAAGTGTCAGCTCGTCGGCGACGATCTCTTCGTCACCAACGTCAAGCGCCTCGCCGAAGGCATCAAGGCGGGCCGGGCCAACTCGATCCTGATCAAGGTCAACCAGATCGGCACGCTGACCGAGACGCTCGCCGCTGTCGAGATGGCGCACAAGGCCGGCTACACCTCCGTCATGTCGCACCGCTCCGGTGAGACCGAGGATTCCACCATCGCCGACCTCGCCGTCGCCACGAACTGCGGTCAGATCAAGACCGGCTCCCTGGCGCGTTCCGACCGCACCGCCAAATACAATCAGCTCCTGCGCATCGAGCAGCAGCTCGGCAAGCAGGCGCTCTATGGCGGCAAGGCGGCTCTGAAGGCGCTGGCATAAGCCGGCGCTTCGACAAAACAAGGGAGGTTCGACATGAGCGACGGCAAGACCGGACTGCAACTGCGTTCGCTGATCAAAAAGAGCGGAGAGCTCGAGATCTCGCTTCTCGACGTGCCGACCCCCGAGCCCGCCGAGGACGAGGTCGTCGTCCGCGTCGAGGCGGCGCCGATCAACCCGTCCGACCTCGGCCTGCTCGTCGGCGCGGCCGACATGAGCACGGCCAAGGCGTCTGGCACGAAGGAGGCGCCCGTCATCACCGCAAAGGTGCCCGACGGTGCGATGCGCGCAATGGGCGCGCGGCTCGACCAATCCCTGCCGGTCGGCAATGAAGGTGCCGGCGTCGTAATCAAGACCGGCTCGTCGGACGCTGCGAAGGCGCTGATGGGCAAGACGGTCGCGATGATCGGCGGCGCCATGTACGCGCAATACCGGACCCTGAAGGCGAGGGACTGCCAGCCGCTGCCCGAGGGCACGACGGCGGCGGACGGCGCGTCCTGGTTCGTCAATCCGCTCACCGCGCTCGGCATGACCGAGACCATGCGGCGTGAAGGCCACAAGGCGCTGGTGCATACCGCGGCCGCCTCCAATCTCGGGCAGATGCTGAACAAGATCTGCATCAAGGACGGCATTCCGCTCGTCAACATCGTGCGCAGCAAGGAGCAGGCGGAGATACTGAAGAAGATCGGCGCCAAACACGTCGTCGACTCCAGTGTGCCGGGCTTCCTCGACGATCTCACGGCCGCGCTGGTCGAGACCGGCGCCACCATCGCGTTCGATGCCATCGGCGGCGGCAAGCTCGCCGGCGACATCCTCAACTGCATGGAAATCGCGATCAACAAGACCGCCAAGGAATACAGCCGCTACGGCTCTAGCGTGCACAAGCAGGTCTACGTCTACGGCGCGCTCGATATCCGTCCGATCGAACTGCCGCGCGGCTTCGGCATGGCCTGGGGCGTCGGCGGTTGGCTGCTGACCCCGTTCCTCCAGAAGATCGGTCCGGCCGATATCGGACGGCTGCGACAGCGCGTCGTGAATGAGTTGAAGACCACCTTCGCCAGCCACTACACCAAGGTGGTGTCGCTTCCCGAGGCGCTCGATCCCGCCAACATCGCGGTCTACGCCAAACGGGCCACCGGCGAAAAATTCCTCATCAACCCGAATAAGTCGTGACGAGCGACGGCGTCCAGGCCTGATCGAATCTATGCCTGGGCCGTGGGGCGAATGACGATCTCGCCGACGTCCACGCTATCCGGCTGCGCTATCGCGAAGGCCATCGCCTCCGCGATGGCGCTCGCCGGAATGGCCATCGCCTTCATGCTTGCCTGCCCTTGCTCCCGTAATGCGGAATCCGTCATGGAGGACGGCAGTTCGGTGTCGACATAACCGGGTGAGATGGTCGTCACCCGAAGCGACGGGCCGGCCTCCTGACGAAGCCCTTCGGAAATCGCCCTGACGGCATTCTTCGACCCCGCATAGACGGCCATTGTCGGAACGATCTTGATGCCGGCGGTCGACAGGGTGTTGACGAAATGGCCGAAGCCCTGACGACGAAAGACGGGCAGGGCCGCGGCGATCCCGTAGAGCACGCCCTTCACGTTCACGTCGATCATGTCGTCCCAGTCGTCGACCCTCAGATCGTCCAAGCGCGAAATCGGAGCAATCCCCGCATTGTTGATCATAACGTCCAACTTCCCGTATCGGTCTGTTGCGAGTCGGACGAGCCCGGCGACATCCTCGCGTTGCCTGACGTCGGTGACGAGGTACGACGCCTGTCCGCCCTTTGACGCGATGCTCGCGGCCAGCATCTCCAGCCTGTCGGCGCGCCGTGCGCCGAGGACCACGATGGCGCCACGTTCCGCGAGATGCCGGGCGGCGGCTGCGCCTATTCCGCTGCTGGCGCCCGTGATGGCGATGACTTTGCCTGCGATGCCCGTCATAGATGTTCCATGCAGTTCGTTGCGAGATGAACTTCGCATCGGAAGCGAGGATGATCTATGCTCGAAGTGCTCGAAAATCGTCGAGATCGGATCAAGCCTTGGACAGACCCTCGGATAGGCACGAGACCTCGGGCAACACCTCGGACCCGCTGTCTCAGGTCTTCTCGCTCCTGAACGTTCGCGCTGCGCGTTGCACGAGGTTCGAGGCGGGCGGCAATTGGTCGTATCGGTTCCCGGCCAAACCCGCCCTGAAGTTCGGCGCGGTCATCCGAGGTGATTGCTGGATCGATTTCGGTGACGAAGCCCATCATCGGCTTGTCACCGGCGACTGCTTTCTTCTGGCCAATGCGCCAGCCTATGTTCTGGCCAACGACCGACGCCTTGCTCCCGATGACGGTATAGCGGCGTTCGATTGGACGCAGTCGGATGTCGCGCGTCACGCGGGCAGCGATACCGTTCTGCTTGCCGGCAGTTTCGGTTTCGAAGCGTCGGACGCCGGATTGCTGCTCGATGCGCTTCCTCGCTTTCTGCTCATACCGTCGCGCAGTCCGTCGGCCCCCATCATTCATTCCACGCTTGGGATTCTCGACCTTGAAATCAGGGGGACGGGAATCGGAGCCGCCGTACTCACCGACAGGCTTGCCGACGTCCTGCTCGTCCAGGTGCTCCGCGCGGCGCTGGATCAGAGTGCCGGCGAGGGTCTTGGATGGATCAACGCGCTGGTCGATGCCAGGATCGGCAAGGCCATCAGGCTGATGCACGAAGACGCCGCTCACCCTTGGACCCTGGAAGCATTGTCCGAAGCGATCGCCATGTCGCGATCCGCGTTTTCGAAGCGGTTTAAGTCGCTTGTGGGGTTGGCGCCGCTCGACTACCTGCTTCGATGGCGAATGCGACTTGCACGCGATCAGCTGCGACGTGGAGCGACCGTTTCGGCAACGGCCGCGCAGCTTGGATACTCGTCGGAGAGTGCCTTCGGACATGCCTTCAAGCGAGTCTACGGCCATGCACCGAAGCGGTACTGGCGCGGACAGGCCACGGGCGAAAAATTCCCCAACGCCCCAAATAAATTGTCGTGATCTGCGACGGCACTTCACCGAAGGAAGGTCTTGCCTTCTGAACGAAGCGGGAGATTATTCCGCCGCCATTGAAAGCGGAAAACCGCAAGGGCTCAGAAGGGGACTTCTCCATGACCGATCTCAATCGCCGTCATCTGCTCGCAGGCGCAGCCGCCATCGGTGCGGCTGCCGCCACCGGACTTCGACCGACCGTTGCCAATGCCTCAGTGCCACAAAGCGGGACGCAGGCGCCCGGCTTCTATCGCTACAAGGTCGGCAGCTTCGAGTGCACCTCGATCAATGACGGCGCGCGCACCTTCCCGATGCCGGACAAGTTCGTCGTCAACGCGCCCAAGGACGAGGCGCTGGCCGCGGGCGAGGCCGCCTACATGCCGAAGGGCATGGTTACGGTGCCGTTCAATCCGCAGCTCATCAACACCGGCTCAAAGCTCGTCCTGATCGATACCGGCAACGGCGTCGCCAATCTCGAGCCGAGCAAGGGCGCGGTCGGCCGCACCCTGCAAAACCTCGCGGCCGCCGGCGTCGATCCCAAGAGCATCGACGTCGTGCTGCTCTCGCATCTGCATCCCGACCACACCAACGGCATTCGCCTCGCCGACGGCGCGCTCGCCTTCCCGAATGCGGAGATCATGGTGCCGGGCAAGGACTGGGAGTTCTGGACCAGCGAGGACAACGCCGCCAAGGCCGAGTCCAATGCGATGATGAAGAACTACTTCGCCAACGTGAAGAAGACCTTCGCCGGCCTCGAATCCAAAGTCACCAAGTACGAGTGGGGCAAGGAGGTCGCGCCCGGTATCACCTCGATCGCGACGCCCGGCCATACGCCCGGCCACACCTCGTTTGCGGTCGCGTCCGGCGATGCCAAGGTGCTGATCCAGTCCGATGTCACCAACATTCCGGAGTTCTTCCTGCGCAATCCGGACTGGCACGTGATGTTCGACAACGACGCCGCGATGGCGCAGGAGACGCGCCACAAATTCTACGACATGGCGGCGGCCGAGAAGGCGACCGTGATCGGCTTCCACTTCACCTTCCCCTCGGTCGGCCATGTCGAGAAGGACGGCGCCAAATATCGCCTGATCCCGTCGGCCTGGAATCCGACGATCTGATCGGGCCGGACGTTTGTGCGAAAGATCGGGCCGCCGCTTGGCGGCCTGATCGTTTTGGACAACGGTTTCGGAAACTCAATGTTTCCAAATCGAACCGGTTCATGCACTTGCATCCATTGGTCCGGATCGCTTAAGTGCCGTCCGGCACTCCCGCTCAAGTTCTGAGGACACTCCATGGCCTATAATATCGTCGTGATCGCCGGCAGCCTGCGCAAGGACAGTTTTTCGCTGAAGATCGCCAATGCGCTCGCCAAGCTCGCGCCGGCCTCGCTCAAGCTCGAGGTCGTCACGCCGGCGGGCATCTCCTTCTTCAACCAGGACCTCGAGGGCGCGCCGCCCGCGGACTGGCTGGCCTTCCGCGAAAAGCTCCAGAAGTCGGACGGCGTCCTGTTCGTCACCCCCGAATACAATCGCGCGATTCCGGGTGCCCTGAAGAACGCCATCGACGTCGCCTCGCGCCCCTATGGCAAGAGCTCGTTCAACGGCAAGCCGGTCGGCATCATCTCGAACTCGCCAGGTCCGCTCGGCGGCGTCAGCGCGGCCAAGACGCTCCAGAACATCCTGCCGGGCATTGCCGGCCCGATCATGCAGCAGCCCGAGATCTACCTGAACGCGGTTGGCGACGCCTTCGATTCGGAGGGTAACCTGGCCAAGGACTCGCTCAAGACCGTGCTCCAGGCCTATATCGACGCCTTCGCCGCACACGTGGCCAAGCATCACGGCTGAGGCCAACGCCAGTTCTTCGTCATGTCCGGGCTTAGACAACAAGACCGGGCATGACGATGACGATTGGTGGCGCGGGCAGGGCATATTAGCGCTCCCTTAACCAAACTCCCCCATCTTCCGAAGATGGTCTCCCGCGCGCGCCTCAAATCGATCCTGACCGGTCTCGCCCTCTACGCGATGGCGGTCGCCATCGTCGGCTATTTCGGCGTCAACGCCTATACCGGCAAATACGGCCTCAACGCCCGCCAGGAACTCGACCAGGAGATCATCTCGCTCACGAGCGAGCTGGCCCAGCTCAAGCGTGAGCGCGCCAGGAGCGAGCAGCGCGTCTCGCTGCTGCGTTCCGCGAGGATCGATCCCGACATGCTGGACGAGCGGGCGCGCTTCCAGCTCGATTACGTCAATCCGCGCGATCTCGTTCGGATGATCCCGCCGAACTAGCGCTTGCGCGGGTTTCGAAACTGATATCGAAAGCCGGCCCGAACCCGGCTGCCTCCTTCTCCATCACGCCAAAAGTCGCAAGACCGCAATCGCTTTGCCGCCTTGACGCAGCGGCGCCGACGAGGGCATGGCTTGTGCGGCGCACTGCTCCCCAAGATTGACAGAGATCAATCAGGCCACGCCGGCACGTCGTAAATTGCCACCCGGAGGAAACGGTGATGAATGGGTCAATGCCCCAGCATCACGCGGCTCGTGTCGAAGCCGCTATTGCATCAGGCCAGGCGGCTCGGTCCGCGCTCGTGGCCTCCTGGCGCCGTTCGTCCCGACTGCATCATCTCGACCCCTCCGGCCGGGGCCTGCCCCAGCGGCTGACCGACGCGGAACTCCGCGAGGCGCGCGAGCGTATCGCGCCGCTGCTCGCCGCTGCGCAAGGCGCGATGGACCGGCTCTACCAGGCGGTTGGCGCCGCCGGCTGCTGCGTGCTGCTGGCCGACGGCGAGGGGGTGCCGGTCGATCGTCGCGGCACGCCGGCGGACGACACCACCTTTCAATCCTGGGGCCTGTGGACCGGCGCGCTCTGGAGCGAGGAGCACGAGGGCACCAATGGCATCGGCACCTGCGTCGTCGAACAGCGGCCGCTGACGATCGATCGCGACCAGCACTTCTTCACGCGCAACACGCTGTTGAGCTGCACCGCCGTTCCGATCTACGACCACGAGGCGGCGTTTGCCGGCGTGCTCGACGTCTCCTCCTGCCGCGCCGACCGGACCGACGCGTTTTCCAATCTGATCGCGCTTGCGGCGGGCGAGGCGGCAAGGCGCATCGAGGCCGACTTGTTCCGCCGGGCTTTCGCCCGTGCCCGCATCGTGCTGACGCAAGCTGCGGACGGCCAGTGCGGCGGCCTCGTCGCGGTCGATGCGGACGACCTCGTGATCGGCGCGACCCGCTCCGCCCGGGTGGGGCTGGGGCTCGCGCCCGGCCGGGCGTTGCGGCCCGTGCCCGCGGCCGATCTTCTCGGCGGCGATACGGCGCGCGACCACCTCGCTGGCGGTCAGCGTGCGGTGTTGCAGCGGGCGCTGCTGCGCGCGGACGGCAATGTTTCGGCGGCCGCCAAGGCCCTCGGCGTCAGCCGCGCCACGCTGCACAGGAAGCTGAAGCGGTTCGAGCTGAACCACTGAGGGCTGCTGTTTCCCAGTCGTCATTGCGAGCCAACGGGTCCGCGCAAAGCGCGGCCCGATGACAGGCTCCGCGCAGCAATCCAGAATCTTTCCACAGAGGGACTCTGGACTGCTTCGCTCCGCTCGCTATGACGGTGTGGAAGCCGCGAGCGTCCATTCTAGCCCTTGCCTCGCCTGCGACTGTCGCAGAACTGCGACAGGTCCGCTCCTCCATCGCTCCCGCCCGGGCTGACAGCAAACACCCTCCGATACATCGTCGGCGCAAGTCGCGACCACGCGACGAATTGCACAAACAGCAAACATCGGGAGTGATCAATGAACAAGGTGGAATTCCTCAGCGTCACCAAAGTTCCCTTCGCCGAACGCTATGACAACTTCATCGGCGGCAAGTTCGTTGCGCCGATCTCCGGCAAGTATTTCGACAATGCCTCGCCGGTGAACGGACAGATCGTCTGCAAGATCGCGCGCTCCGACGCGCAGGATGTCGAAGCCGCCCTCGACGCGGCGCATGCCGCCAAGGCCGCCTGGGGCCGCACCAGCGTCGCCGAGCGTGCCGCGATCCTGAACAAGATCGCCGATCGCATGGAAGAGAATCTCGAGCGCCTCGCGATCGCCGAGACCTGGGACAACGGCAAGCCGATCCGCGAGACCCGCGCGGCCGACATCCCGCTCGCCATCGATCACTTCCGCTATTTCGCCGGCGTCGTCCGCGCCCAGGAGGGCTCGATCGGCGAGATCGACCACGACACCATCGCCTATCATTTCCACGAGCCGCTCGGCGTCGTCGGCCAGATCATTCCCTGGAACTTCCCGCTGCTGATGGCCTGCTGGAAGCTCGCCCCTGCGCTCGCCGCCGGCAATTGCGTCGTGCTCAAGCCCGCGGAGCAGACCCCGGCCTCGATCATGGTCTGGGCCGAGATCATCGGCGACCTGCTGCCGCCCGGCGTCCTCAATATCGTCAACGGCTTTGGCCTCGAAGCCGGCAAGCCGCTGGCCTCGAGCCCGCGCATCGCCAAGATCGCCTTCACCGGCGAGACCACGACGGGCCGGCTGATCATGCAATATGCCAGCCAGAACCTGATCCCGGTCACGCTGGAGCTCGGCGGCAAGTCGCCGAACATCTTCTTCAAGGACGTCACCGCCGAGGACGACGACTTCTTCGACAAGGCGATCGAAGGCTTCGTCATGTTCGCGCTGAACCAGGGCGAGGTCTGCACCTGTCCGAGCCGCGCGTTGGTTCACGCCGACATCTACGATCGCTTCATGGAGCGGGCGCTGAAGCGCGTCGCCGCGATCAAGCAGGGCGACCCGCGTGCGGCCGACACCATGATCGGCGCGCAGGCCTCGGGCGAGCAGCTCGCCAAGATCCTCTCCTATATCGACATCGGCAAGCAGGAGGGTGCCAAGGTGCTGGCCGGCGGCGGACGTGCGGATCTCGGCGGCGATCTTTCCGGCGGCTTCTACGTCCAGCCGACGGTGTTCGAGGGCCACAACAAGATGCGAATCTTCCAGGAGGAGATCTTTGGCCCCGTCGTCTCGGTCACGACCTTCAAGACCGATGACGAAGCGCTCGCGATCGCCAACGACACGCTCTATGGTCTCGGCGCCGGTGTCTGGAGCCGCGATGCCAACCGCTGCTACCGCTTCGGCCGGGCGATCCAGGCCGGCCGGGTCTGGACCAATTGCTACCATGCCTATCCCGCGCATGCGGCGTTCGGCGGCTACAAGCAGTCGGGCGTCGGTCGCGAGACCCACAAGATGATGCTCGATCACTACCAGCAGACCAAGAATCTCCTGGTCAGCTACAGCCCGAAGAAGCTCGGCTTCTTCTGATCGGACAGGAGCGGGCGGCGCGGTTTTGGCGCCGCTCGTTCCGGCAAACGGGACCCGGCCGGCGCAGCGTTAGATTTGTTGCCTGATCAGCGCCAAAGATTTTCCAATATTTCGACCACGTTGCAGTGCGGCATAATGAAAGTCGTGCCATGCCGCCGCGGTGCTTTCCAAGGGTGTTTGACTTGGGTTAGAGAGGACGAAAGTTTTCTCTGACCCGGAATTCCCATGGCCGCACCCAAGAAAGCCGCCGCAAGCGCTCCACAGGACAAGACCAACGGCGGTTCGCCCCCGGAATTCACCAGGGAGCAGGAGCTGAAGGCGCTCCGCGACATGCTCCTGATCCGGCGATTCGAGGAAAAGGCCGGCCAGCTCTACGGCATGGGCGCGATCGGCGGCTTCTGCCACCTCTATATCGGCCAGGAGGCCGTGGTGGTCGGCATGCAGATGGCCCTGAAAGAGGGCGATCAGGTCATTACCGGCTATCGCGATCACGGTCACATGCTTGCCACCGGCATGGAGGCCAATGGCGTCATGGCCGAGCTCACCGGCCGGCGCGGTGGCTATTCCAAGGGCAAGGGCGGCTCCATGCACATGTTCAGCAAGGAGAAGCACTTTTACGGCGGCCACGGCATCGTCGGCGCCCAGGTCTCGCTCGGCACCGGTCTGGCCTTCGCCAACAACTATCGCGGCAACGGCAATGTCAGCGTCACCTATTTCGGCGACGGTGCCGCCAACCAGGGCCAGGTCTATGAGAGCTTCAACATGGCGGAGCTCTGGAAGCTGCCGGTGATCTACGTCATCGAGAACAACCGCTATGCCATGGGCACCGCGGTCTCGCGCGCTTCGGCGCAGCAGGACTTCTCCAAGCGCGGCGCGTCGTTCAACATCCCCGGCCAACAGGTCGACGGCATGGACGTCCGCGCCGTGAAGGCCGCCGGCGACGAGGCGGCCGCGTGGTGCCGCGCCGGCAAGGGCCCCTTCATCCTTGAAATGCAGACCTACCGCTATCGCGGCCACTCGATGTCCGATCCTGCAAAATACCGCACGCGCGAGGAGGTCGAAAAGGTCCGCCACGACCAGGACCCGATCGAGCAGGTCCGCAACCGCCTGCTGGCCGCCAAGGTGAGCGAGGCCGACCTCAAGGCGATCGACGCCGAGGTGCGCGACATCGTCAACGCGTCCGCCGATTTCGCCCAGCATGATCCCGAGCCGGATGCCGCCGAGCTCTGGACCGACATTTACCGCTGAACGCGCGCAAGCTTTCTTTTGGAGTCGATATGCCAATTCAAGTGCTGATGCCCGCGTTGTCGCCCACGATGGAGAAGGGCAACCTCGCCAAATGGCTGAAAAAAGAGGGTGAGACGATCAAGTCCGGCGATGTCATCGCCGAGATCGAGACCGACAAGGCGACCATGGAGGTCGAGGCGACCGACGAGGGCACGCTCGGCAAGATCCTGATCCCCGAGGGCACCGCCGACGTCGCCGTCAACACGCCGATCGCGACGATTCTTGCCGACGGTGAGAGCGTCGCTGATCTCGCCAAGGCGCCTGCGCCCGCCAAGCAGGAGAAGGCCGCCGAATCCGCTCCGCCTGCGGCCACAAAGGCCGAGGCACCGGCACCCAAGGCTGCGCCCGCACCGCAAGCTGTCGCCGAGCCCGATCCGGAAGTGCCCGCCGGCACCGAGATGGTGACGCAGACCATCCGCGAAGCGCTGCGCGATGCCATGGCCGAGGAGATGCGCCGTGACGCCGACGTCTTCGTGATGGGCGAAGAGGTTGCCGAGTATCAGGGCGCCTACAAGGTCACCCAGGGCCTGCTCCAGGAATTCGGCGCCAAGCGCGTGATCGACACGCCGATCACCGAGCACGGCTTTGCCGGCATCGGCGTCGGTGCCGCGATGACCGGGTTGAAGCCGGTCGTCGAGTTCATGACCTTCAACTTCGCCATGCAGGCGATCGACCAGATCATCAACTCCGCGGCCAAGACGCTGTACATGTCCGGCGGCCAGATGGGCTGCTCGATCGTGTTCCGCGGGCCCAATGGCGCCGCCGCGCGCGTCGCCGCCCAGCACAGCCAGGACTACTCGTCCTGGTATTCGAACGTCCCGGGTCTCAAGGTCGTCGCGCCGTTCTCGGCCGCGGATTACAAGGGCCTGCTCAAGGCCGCGATCCGCGATCCCAATCCCGTGATCTTCCTCGAGAACGAGGTGCTGTACGGCCACACCGGCGAAGTGCCCAAGCTCGACGACTTCGTGATTCCGATCGGCAAGGCGCGCATCGTGCGGTCCGGCAGCCATGTCACCATCATCTCCTGGTCGAACGGCATGACCTATGCGCTGAAGGCGGCCGACGAGCTCGCCAAGGACGGCATCGAGGCCGAGGTGATCGACCTGCGCACGCTGCGGCCGATGGACACCGAGACCATCGTCAACTCGGTCAAGAAGACGGGGCGCGCGGTCACGGTGGAAGAGGGCTGGGCCCAGAGCGGCGTCGGCGCCGAGATCGCCGCGCGGATCATGGAGAACGCGTTCGACTATCTGGATGCGCCTGTTGCGCGCGTCTCCGGCAAGGACGTGCCGATGCCTTATGCCGCGAATCTGGAGAAGCTCGCGCTGCCTTCGGCGGCGGAAGTCGTCGAGGCCGCCAAAGCCGTCTGCTACAGGTAGACCATGGCGGGCCCGAAGGAGCAGCCACTGCCACCCGACGTCATGACCCGCGAGGACGCGGTCGAGATCCTGCGCGTGTTCGTGCTGGACGGCGGGCTGTCGATGGCGTTCCAGCGTGCCTTCGAGGAACCCGACATGTGGGGCCTCTTGCTCGTCGATCTTGCCCGTCACGCCGCGCGCGCCTATGCGCGCGAGAGCGAATATACCGAGGAGGACGCCCTGAACCGGATCCTCGAGATGTTCCAGGCCGAGATCGAGCGTCCTACAGACACCGGCACCACGACGCCGCGCGGGAAGGGGCACTGACAGTGGCGATCGAATCCTATCACTTCGATTTCATGCTGGAGGCGATCCGCGAGGCGGAGGCCTCGATCGCGCAGGGAGGCCTGCCGATCGGCGCTGTGCTGACGCGCGAGGGCAAGATCATCGCCCGCGGCCACAACAACCGTGTGCAGGAGAACAACGTCATCCTGCATGGCGAGATGAGCTGTCTGCGCGAGGCCGGCGTGATGTCGTTCCACGACACCGTCATGTACACCACGCTGTCGCCATGCTCGATGTGTGCCGGCGCGCTCGCTCTGTTCAAGGTCCAACTGGTGGTGATCGGCGAATCCGTCACCTTCCCGGGCTCGAAGGACATTCTCGACAAGTTCGGCATCCCCTGGATCGACCTTGCCGACGACCGCTCCATCACCATGATGAAGAATTGGCGATCTATCCCGGCCAATGAGCGCCTGTGGCAAGGCGACATCGGCAACTAAACCTGGTCTGTTCGTCTTCGCTGTCGGAGACGACGTTTTGAAAAGTTCTTCTTGAGGTCAGCATGCCCATCAACATCCTGATGCCCGCTCTCTCGCCGACGATGGAGAAGGGCAACCTCGCCAAGTGGCTGAAGAAGGAAGGCGACAAGGTCAAATCCGGCGATGTCATCGCCGAGATCGAGACCGACAAGGCGACCATGGAGGTCGAGGCCATCGACGAGGGCACGATCGCCAAGATCCTGGTGCCCGAAGGCACGCAGGACGTCCCGGTTAATGACGTGATCGCCGTGCTGGCCGGGGAGGGCGAGGACGTGAAGGCCGCAGGTGCCGCCAAGCCCAGTGCGTCGGCTGCGCCGCCCAAGGCCGAGAAGGCGGCTGAGGCTCCCGCTGCTGCGCCGGCGCCTGCCGCGCCCAAGGCGGCGCCGCCGCCCGCCGCCGCACCTGCGCCG